>JALGUI010000816.1 GCA_029820915.1 Candidatus Zipacnadia bacterium
GCCGCCCTCCTGGTGGGCGATGGTGGCGTCGAAGGCGTAGAGGCCGGTGCGGTCGAGCAGAACGTGGGCGGTGGCCGTCACCACGCGATGCTCCGGGGCCTGCGCGGCGATCATCAGCGAGCGGTCGCCCTGCACGGCGTGCTCGGCCGTCCACGCCATGTCCGCGGCATCGACGCGCCAGCCGTCAGGCACGCCGTCGCCGTCGAAGTCGTCCTCGAAGCTGAAGTTGGGGACGATGCCGATCGGGGCGGTCGTGATGCGCACGTAGTCCAGCGCGATCTCGGCCCCCGCCGGGTTCAGGAGGTCCAGCCGGATGCGCTTGATGACGCCCTGCCAGGCCTCGATCTCGCCCACCGGCGAGCGGTACACGCGCGGCTCGGCGGAGGCGTGCACCACGTGCCGGCGCTTGATCTCGTCCTGGAAGCCGCCCTCCGCACCATGCCAGAAGATCTCGCCGCCGCCGGTGATGGTGCTCGATACGCGGAACTCGACCACCGTGAACTCATCGGCGGGGATGTCCAGCTCCGGTGAGGTCAACATGCAGTCGTACTGCGTAACGCCGCGCAGGAAGCCGCCGGACACCTCGACCGACGCGAAGTTGCCGGGCGTCCAGCCCTCGACGCGAAGTTGCCGGGCGTCCAGCCCTCGAAGTCTCCGTCGGTGTCGAAGCGCCAGATGAGGTCATCGGCCTGCAGGACGCATGACGTCGCGGCGAGCAGGCCCGCGATCCCTAGCAGATAGCGCATGGTTGCCTCCAGGATGCAGCGGTCGGTCAAGAGATGCGGTCGAAGAGGCCCCGGCAGTATTCCTCGGAGTAGCGCAGGCAGCGGTAGATGCTGCCCAGGCCGCCCTCCTTGTGGAAGGGGTCCACGAAGTCCCAGACAACGTCGCCCTCGGGCGTCACCTCGAAGAGGTGCGACTTGCCGCCCTCGCAGATGAGCGTGTTCCCGTTGGGAAGCCGCTGCCCGCCGGAGATGTAGGGCGAGAAGAACCCGTCGGTGCTCTCGTCCCGGTACTCCCACTCGATCTCCTCGGTCACCGGATTGACTTCGATGACGCGGGAGAAGCCCCGCAGCGTCCCGTTGTCGAAGAGCATGATGTTGCCATTCGCGAGCATGTGCGGCTTGTGCTGGCCATCGATCACGCCCGGCCCCCACGCCCACACGATCTCGCTGGTCTGGCGGTCGATGACGCCGATGACGTCGAGGCTGCGGTGGGAGAACACGATGTTGCCGGGCCGAAAGCGCTCGTCGCCGTCCTCGCGTCCCTGCTCCCAGGTCTCGTTCGGCGGGATGATCTGCAGTGTGTTGTTGTGCGCCCAGTCGAAGGCGAACTCGCCGTTGACGCGCGACCACACATGCTCCCAGCTCTCGGGCGGGAGCAGCGCTTGGAGCTCCTCCAGGTGGTGCTCGCCGTGCCACTCCCACAGCAGCTCCTGGCTGTCGTCGATCTCGACCATGTACGGGCAGCGCTTGAGGCCCTTGCCGAGCTGCGGCCACATGTGGTCGCGGATGGTGTGCAGCAGCAGGCGGCCGTCGTCGAACACCTGGTAGTCGTGGTCCACCCGGCAGTGGTACCACCACAGCACGTTGCTGTCCGGGTCGAGGCGGCGCACCCCGGCCCGCGCGATGTCCGAGCGATCGCGCGTGGGGTACAGCAGGTCGCCGTCGGGCAGCAACCGGCAGAAGGACTGCAGCGCGGTCTGCACATACCAGCGATGGACGAGCTCCCCGGCCATGTCGATGAGATTGATCTCGGCCCTGCCGTCCGGCGCCTGCCGCGGGTCCTCCCAGCTTTCGCAGTAGAGCGTGTAGCCCTGCCATGCGCGCTCGGGATCGTGCTTGACGACGCCGGTCCACTGATCGCCCTCCATCGCTAGGCCCTCCTCGGCTGCCTGGCTGCCGACATCGTCTACTTCGCCCCCCGCCGCCGCTCTCCTTGTGGGGGAGGAAACGAGAACGAGCGGAGGAAGTGCCATCGTGCCGGGGCATGCCGGAAGGCCAAGGGTGGCTCACCATGATCGATGTGGTGTTTGCGTACGATGTGGAGGACGTCTACAACCCCGCGTCCGA
>JALGUI010000089.1 GCA_029820915.1 Candidatus Zipacnadia bacterium
GACTGCTGCAGCGTCCAGGGGATCTCGCTGGGGATGTACATCTGCTCGTTGTAGATCGCCCCGATCCCCTTGCTCGCCGCGGCGCGCGCCAGCTCCCGGAATATGCTCTGCACGCGCCCGACCGCGCCCTGGTAGGCGCGCTCGTCCGCCATGACCTCGACCGAGATGGCGTCCCAGTGGCCGCCGATGCGGTCGCAGCCCATGGCCAGCGCCAGGTCGCAGCAATCGAGGATCCACTGCTTCATGCGCTGGCGCGGCGCCGGGTGGCTGTGCGACAGGCCGTGGAAGCGGTGGGTCGCCACGCCGGTGTAGATGTCCGTGATGGTCACGCCCCACCGCTCGGCCTCGGACCTCACCTGCGCGCAGGTCTCGAGCCGGAACTCCCTGTCGCCCGAGAAGAACGGGTCGAGCACGTCCCCGCAGAACTCGTGGTTGCGGAAGCCGATCTCGCGCGTCAGCCGCATCCAGTTGCCGGGGCGCTCCCACCGCCTGGTGATGAACGCCCCGTTGACGCCCAGTTCGAGCCTCACTTCGCGTCCCATGATCTCGTCTCCGTGGGTGGCTCTACTCGAAATCCGTGACGTACCAACTGGAGCCTTCGCGCGAGAACGTGATCGCCCAGCTCAGATCGCCCTGGGTGTCGTCGTCGGTGTTGCGCACGGTCTCCAGGATGACGAAGTCGTACCGCGAGTCGCTCACCTGGGTCTGATCGTCAAGCCGGAACCCGAGGTGCACGATGTGCGGCGCGGGCTCCCAGTTGTCGGGAGACCACTGCTGCTTGAACGAGGAGCCCATCCACTGGTGCATCGCATCCGGATCGTCCTCCGCGAGTGCCGCCATGAAGCCGTTGAAGGCGGGGAGCATCGCCGCGTCAACGGAGGACGGGTCGAAGCCGCCCACCTGACCCGTCGCCATCTCGTCGCCGAGGTCGCCGATGCCCTCGATGATATCGCCCTCGTCGCCGGGCTCCCGGATCTCGATCTGGTTCGCGATCGTGTCCGGCAGTTGCTCCTGCACCTCCTGCGCCTTTCGGGCGACGAAGCGGCAGGTACCCCACGTCCCGATTGCGCCCAGGATGAGGACCACTGCCAGGATGCCGCAGCCGATGATCCAGCACTTGCCGCCGCCCTTCTTCGGCTCGGCCGCCGGCGGCTGAACGCCCGGCGGCTGGGTTGGGGGTGGTGGCTGTTGCGCCGGGGGCGGCTGGGTCGGCTGAGCAGGCGGCGGCTGCGGTGTCGCGGCCGACGGCGGAGTGGGTTCGGGCACCGTGGGCTCGGGCGCGACGGGCTCGGCCGCGGTCGGCTCGGCGGCAGGCGTTGGCGCGCCCGGCACCGTCGGCTGGTAGGCCGCGCCCACCGACGGTGGCGGCGCGGCCTCCGGAAGAGGCTCCTCAGGCGCTCCGGGCACGCGCGGCGCCTCGGGCGTGGGCGCTTCGGGCTCGGGCGGTGTCTCCGGAGCGGGCTGTGGAGTCTCCGGCTCCTGTGCGCCCCGCTCGGCCTCGTCTACCACGTGCCCGCAGCTCGGGCAGAACTTCGCGTCGTCATCCAGTTGCTTTCCGCAGTTGGTGCAGAACATCGCGGCCCATCCTCCCATCTGAGTGGCGCGGCGAAGTTGTGCGCTCCTCCACGTCCTCTATGCGCGGCAACCCCCGGAGGTCTGGGTGCGTCCCGGCCGTGACGTCGTGTGGCGTGGCGGGCCCCCATCCCACCTGGCGCTCGATGGCCGGCGTCGCCCGGGCCGAAGGTGGCGGGCCCTCCTCGGCACGCTGCACAAGCAGCCCGATCAGCAGAAGCACCAGGATGGTGACGGCGAGGGCTATGCAGCCCACCGCGCAGCACCTGCTGCCCTCGATCTCGACCTGCTCCTCCTGTGGCGACTCCGGCCGCTCAGCGCGCGCGCGCCTCTCCGCCTCCAGAACGAGCGCGCCCATCCCCTCGTGCCGCGCCCGCTCCTCCGGCGGCGGAGGCGGTGGAGCAGGCGGAGGAGGCGGCAGGAGCTGCGGTCTCCCGGTCTCCGCCTCCCGCCCCGCGGGACGCACCGCCACGGTCGGCGGCTCGGCCAGGGCGCTGTCGATGCCCTCGACGATCGTTGCGGCCGCCTCGCGCCGCACGCGCGCCAAGTCGTCGGGGGCGGGCGGACGGACCACGCCGAGCGCCTCGGCAGGCGTCGGGCCAGCGCCCTCCCCACCGGGCAGCGGAGCGGGCTCGGGGATATCGGGCACGTCCGCGCCGAGCTCGCCCTTGGGCGGCGGCAGCTCTGCCCGCTCCGGGATCTCGGGCACGCCGGCCGCGTCGCCCGAGCCCACCAGACCGCCCGTGCGGGCCGGCTCCACCAGCTCGTCCGCCCGGGAGCGCCCGCGCACACTCGCGCCGCAGTTCGCGCAGAACCGGGCGTCGTCGGGCAGGCTCCTCCCGCAGCTTTCGCACCGCATTCTCGGGCCCCCGGGGCGTCAGTGCATGATCTGGCCGCCGGTCACGTTGATCGCCTGGCCGGTCATGTAGCTTGCCGCGTCCGAAGCCAGGAAGACCACCACGTTCGCGACGTCATCATACGTGCAGCCACGCCTCATCGGTACCTGCTCGATGTACTTCTGACGGACCTCCTCCTCGGTGATGCCCCAGCGCTCGGCGTACTGCGCATACAGGCTGTCCACCCACAGCGGCGAGTCCAGCAGATTGCCGGGGCACACCGCGTTCACGCGGATGCCGTCCTCGGCGAACTCCAGCGCCAGGCTCTGGGTCAGCCCGATGCCGCCGAACTTGCCGGTGGCGTAGGCCGAGTTCCTGAAGCTGCCCTTCTTCCCGGACTTGGAGTTGATCTGGACGATCGCGCCCTTCGCCCCCGACGCCAACATGGCCTTCGCCGCCTGCTTGGCGACGATGAAGTAGCCCACCAGGTTGACCTCGATGACCTTGCGCCACTGCGCCACGTCGAACTCGGTCGTGTCCCCCGCGATGAGGATGCCCGCGTTGCTGACCACCACATCCAGGCCGCCGAGCCGCTCGATGCAGGCGGCCATGCCGGCGGCCACGGACTCCTCGTCGGTCACATCCATGCGGCACGCGATGGCGCGCTGTCCGGTACGCTCACCTATCCCGGCTGCGGCCCCCTCGGCGCCCTCCAGGTTGATGTCGGCGATGCAGACGTCGCAGCCCTCCTCGGCCAGCCGCTGCGCCAGCGCCTCGCCCAGGCCCTGCGCCGCGCCGGTGACCAGCGCGACCTTGCCCGCAAGGTGCCTGCACGGCTCGCCACAGCCGCGCACGTGCCTGCGCAGCAGCTCGGCCTCCGCCTCCTTGGTCCACGCGCCGGACTCGCTGAGCAGCGCGGCGACCTCCGGCTCCACCGCCGCCAGGTCCTCCAGCGGCGTCAGCGGCAGGTCGGACACGTGCGGGTAGATGACCGCCTTGCCGGTCAGCTCGCTCTCCTGCACCGCCTGCAGGCCATCCCACGCCGCCGCTATGCCGCCGATGGCCGCCACGGCGCGATTGGGCGCCAGCTCGCCGCGCTCGGTCATGCCGATGGTGCTCCGCAGGTCCTCGATGGCCGAGCCGCTCGTGCCCGTGTAGCGCACGCCCCGCAGCGCCACGTCCGACACGTCCATCTCGACCATGGTCCCGCGCGCCACGCCCGCGAAGACGTTGTACATGCCGCGCTCGCCCAGGTAGCCCGCGTTCGCGGCGATCACGGCCGGCACCGGCACCAGGACCACAACGTCGTCGAAGCCGTCCGGCGCGAACTGCGCCATCTGCTCCTCGACCGCGTCCGGGTCCATCGACAGCGGGTTCACGGTCGCCAGCGTGCGGTCGTTGCGCTCCGCCAGCGCGCCGTAGCGCTCCGGCACCGTCGCCAGCCGGTCGTCGTCGATGTCCGTGGCGACCACCAGCGACGGCCCGTCGGGGTGCTCGAGCGCGCGCTGCACGTGCATCTGGCCCATCGGCCCCGCCGCGCCCGCGATGAGCATCGTCCCGCCCTTGATCGGCTTCACCGAGCGCGTAGCCCCGTATGCCGCGCCCACGTCCGGCCCCGAGGCGCCCACGTAGCGCGTGCCATCGTAGTGAATGCGCCCGGCATCGACCTTCACGGGCCGCTCCAGCGGCTTGTCGGTCATCAGGCACAGCACACCGTCATCGGCCAGCAGCTCGGCCAGCGCCTCGACCTGGTCGGCGCTCGGGTCGAGCAGCACCAGGTCGTCGATCCCCCCGCGCTCGGCCGCAATCCCCGCCAGCTCGTCCTCGCTGGCGGCCCTGACAATCCGCACGCCGTACTGGCTGGCCGTCTGGAGCTGGTTCTCGATAGCGGCCGGCAGGTTGAGCATCACGATCAGCGACGGCGCCGGGCCATCGGCCAGCCTGCCCGCGCTGAAGCTCTCGCGGCAGCCCTCGCCGCCGACCACGGCCGCCACGCCGCCCTCCTTGATCGACCTGCGCGTCTCGACCCGGAAGGCGCACACCACGCACGCCCAGGGCTCGGCCAGCGCCGCCTCGGAGTAGCCGATGTCGTCGGGGATCGGGATCAGGTAGCAGCCGTCGTCGCCGTCCAGGATGGGCGGGCCGATGCGCGCGAACTGCTCGAGCCCGCCGTGCAGCGCGTAGCCGAATGCCAGGTTCTCGCCGCGGTAGTAGATCTCGGCCTGCACGACGAAACGGTCGCCGACCGAGTAGTCGGCCCGCCGGTGCTCGCCCACCTGCACGATGGTCAGCGCCACCTCGTGGCCCAGCACCACCGGATCGTTCGCCATGTCCCTACCGGAGATGCGGGGGTGCTCCGGGCCCAGCCGGATGACCTTGATGTCGGAGAAACACAGCCCGCAGGCATCCACGCGCGCCAGCAGGTCATCGGGGCCGACCTCGGGCATCGCCCCGCCGACGGGCTCGTGATCGCGCCCGAGGTTCTCGATCCCGACGCCGTACAGCGGCCACGCCACGTTGGTGTCGGGAAGCTTGCAGGCGCCGCGAATGAAGCTGTCGTAGTCGCTCACGCGTCGGTCCTCCAGATATGAATGGTAACCTCAGCCGCCGAGCTTGTCCATTCGGTACTTCTCGTCCGGGCGTGTGAAGATGCGCTCCAGCTCCTCCGGCGACACGGGCCGGAAGCCGCCCCACGCCGCCGCGCCCAGCCGCACCCGCGCCGACTTGACGGCCATGGCGGTCGCGTTCAGCACCTGCGCCGGCGTGGCGCCCAGCGCGATTATCCCGTGGTTCTGCATCATGATGACCACGGGCGGCGCGTTCCAGCGCTGGATGTAGTCGTCCACAGCCGCCCCGACGGCCTTCGCCAGCACCAGCCCCGGGTCCACGAAGGGCACCCAGGCAGACTCGGGCCCGCAGCACACGACTTCGTCCGGGAAGAGCCGCCCCCGCACCGCCTCCTCGGCACGCTCCGAGCATAGCAGCGCGTTGACCGCGGTCGGGTGCGTGTGGCCGACGAACTCGATGCCGGGCAGGTCCAGCAGCAGCGTGTGCAGGAAAGTCTCCGTGGATGGGCGCGTGTCGCCGGCATCGATCGACGCTACGGCCAGGCCCTCACGCACCTCGTCGTCGGTCAACGCGTCCTCTGCCAGCAGCTCCCGGATCTTCTCGCGCGACACGCGCACGAAGCCGTCGGCGTCGATGTCCCGCAGTGACGTGCCCGAGGCCTTCACGAAGAAGCTCTCGTCGTCGGCGGCCGCCGAGGTGTTGCCCTCGCCGAGGATGATGCAGTCGGCGCTCGGGTCGCCCAGCGCGCGCGACATGGTAATCAAGGCCTGGAGACGAGCACTGGTGTCGGACACTTGCAGCTCCTCAGGATGAAGTCGGCGTCGGCGAGGTATTCGCGTCGTCCGGCGCGGACACCTCTGCGCCGCGGTCGTACGCGAAGAGGGCGCCCTTCCGGTGGGCGCCCTCAGGTCATCCTTGCGGTGCGGCTCACAACGCCGGCCGCTTGGCGTGCCAGTCGGTGGCCTGCTGATAGGCATCGCCCACGCGCAGGATCAGGTCCTCCTCGAAGGGCCGGCCCATGATCTGCAGCCCCACCGGCAGCCCCTCGGCCATCCCGCACGGGATCGACAGCGCCGGGATGCCCGCCAGGTTCACCGGGATGGTGCAGATGTCCGCCAGCTTCATCTGTAATGGATCATCGGCCTTCTCGCCGATGCCGAAGGCTACCGTCGGCGAGGTGGGGGAGATCAGCACATCGTGGTCGGCGAAGGCCGCGTCGAAGTCCTGCTTGATGAGGGTGCGCACCCGCTGGGCCTTCAGGTAGTAGGCGTCGTAGTAGCCCGCGCTGAGCGCGAACGTGCCGAGCATGATGCGCAGCCGCACCTCGGGCCCGAAGCCCTCGCCGCGGCTCTTCGCGAAGAGGTCGTAGACGTCCGCGACCTCCTCCTCCGTGCGGTGGCCGTAGCGCACGCCGTCATAGCGCGCCAGGTTGCTCGCCGCCTCGGCTGGGGCGACCAGGTAGTAGACCGGCAGCGAGTAGTCGAGGTTGGGCATCTCGACCTCCTCGACCGCCATGCCCAGCTCCGCGAGTTGGCCGATGGCCGCCTCGACGACCGCCTTGACCTCGGGCTCGATGCCCTCGCCCATGAGCTCCCTCGGCACGCCCGCCCGCAGGCCCGACACGTCGCCGGTCAGGCCCGCGACGTAGTCGGGAACGGGGATGTCCGCCGAGGTCGCGTCATGCGGATCGCGGCCCGCCAGCACGTTCATGACCAGCGCGCAGTCGCGCACATCGCGCGCCAGCGGCCCGACCTGGTCGAGCGACGACGCGTAGGCCACCAGCCCGTAGCGCGACACGCGGCCGTAGGTGGGCTTGAGGCCGGAGATGCCGCACAGCGCCGCGGGCTGGCGGATCGAGCCGCCGGTGTCCGAGCCCAGCGCGACCGGCGCCTCACCGGCCGCCACGGCGGCCGCCGAGCCGCCTGACGAGCCGCCCGGCACGCGGTCGAGGTCCCACGGGTTCCGCGTCACCTTGTACGCCGAGTTCTCGGTCGAGGAGCCCATGGCGAACTCGTCCATGTTGGTCTTGCCCAGCATCGGCATCCCCGCGTCGCGACAGCGCCGCACGACCGTCGCGTCGTAGGGCGGCCGGAAGCCCTCGAGGATGCGCGAGCCGCAGGTGGTCAGGACGCCCTTCGTGCACAGCACATCCTTGATGCCGATGGGCACCCCGGCCAGGGCCCCGGGCTTCTCGCCGCCCGCGCGCCGGTCGTCCACCTGCCGCGCCTGCTCCAGCGCCTGATCGCGCGTGAGGGCGAGGAACGCGTCCACCTGGCCCTCCACCTCTTCGATGCGCGCGAAGATCGCCTCGGCGACCTCGACCGCCGAGACTTCGCCCGAGGCCAGGCGTTCGCTCAGCTCATGTGCGGTCAGCTCGTGCAGCTTCACCGTGTTGCCTCCGTGGGAAGAAGACTCTTCGTGGTGCGGACGCCCTCGTCCGCACGCCGTTCGATGTGCGCACGAGGGCGTGCGCACCACCGGAACCCACTCAGTCCTCGACGATCCCGCCCCGCACCCCCCACTTGGAGTCCAGGCGCCTCGCCTGGACGTCGTTCAATCCTCGACGATCCCGCCCCGCACCCCCCACTTGGAGTCCAGGCGCCTCGCCTGGACGGCGTTCAGTCCTCGACGATCCCGCCCCGCACCCCCCACTTGGAGTCCAGGCGCCTCGCCTGGACGTCGTTCAGTCCTCGACGATTCTGGGCACCCGGAAGAACTTGTCCGCGACGTCCGGCGCGTTCGCGACGACCTCGTCCACGTCCAGCGACTCGCCCAGCTCGTCCTCGCGGAACACGTTGGTCATGGGGATCACGTGCGACGTCGCCTCGACCCCCTCGACGTCAATCGCCTGGAGCTTGTCGGCATGTTCGAGGATGCGCCCGAGCTCCTTCTGCAGGCGCTGGATCTCATCTTCGGTGAGTGCGAGCCGCGCCAGCATGGCGACGTGCTCGACGACCTCGCGTGACACATCAGGCATGGGGGATTGCCTCCAGTCGAGTTGCGGCACGACGCGACCATCTTAGCAGCGGGCGGCGGGGGCGTCAACGTGGGGCGTCTGCCCTTGCCATCCGGAGCGACGCATGTTCACATGCGTCGGCCGTTCGCCGTCGCTCGACTCGTCGGAGACGACAACGGCCGGGCGACGTGGGAACGTCGCCCCTCCGTACGACTCGGCTCACGCCTTCACGCCCGGCAGCGCCTCGACGTCGCTCTCCGCGCCCGCGGCGGCGAGGTGTCGCGTGTCATTCAGCCGCGTGATCGTGCGCTCGCCGAACACGTTCACTGTCAGCAGCGTGACCGAGCAGGGCTCGAAATCGTAGGAGACCCGGTCCCAGTATTCCTCGCCCAGCCGCAGCCACCAGTGCACCACGCAGGTCGCCGACAGCGTGTGCGTGATGACGACCGCCAGCTCGCACCGCTCGGCGATCGCGTCGAGCGCGACCGACACCCGCTCGGCCATCTCCCACCAG
>JALGUI010000090.1 GCA_029820915.1 Candidatus Zipacnadia bacterium
GCGCACGCGGTAGACGCCCGGCTCGAGCTTCCCGAGTGGGACGCGGAACCGATGCGGCGCCTCGAATCTGCCCCGCGGCCGGCCCAGGTCCCTCTCCCCCGCCTCGTCCACGATCCTGAGACGGATGTTGGTTGGGATGCCCCTGACCACCGGAATGTTGCGGAAGCGATCGGTGAAGATGCCGCGAAGCACGATCTCCTCGTCCTCGTCGCGTCGGCCCGGCAGGATGAGGTGGAGGCGCTCCGCGGGCCCGGCTACCGTCTCAAAGCTATGACTGTGCTCGGGCAGGAGCGGGAGCCATTGCTGCGACTCGTCAATCGCCACGGCCGCCGCGAAGGGCGCGGCGACTCGTCAATCGCCACGGCCGCCGCGAAGGGCGCGAGGTGCGCGGACCAGCAGGTCCGCTCTACCTCGTGGCGCAGCCACGGGAAGATGTACATCTCGGCGGTGTAGTACCATATCACGATGCGCCCGTGTGGCTGGAGCCCCTCGGGCAACAGGCAGATGATGTCAACCTGCTCGTGAGACTCGTCGGACACGGCCATTGACTCGATCTCGACCGCGCTCGCGCCGCCACCGGGTCCGATAGCGCGCACCTCGGTATACCCGGACGCCTCGGGGTCCTCGGCCTGGGGCGGCGAGAACGCGCGGGGCACGGCGAAGCGCACTCGCGCGCCGTGTGGCAGGCCGTGCGGCCCGGCGACGTAGATGGCCTCGAAGCGCGTCGGCGTGCCGACCTCCACGCGCCCCGGTGACAGCGTGGTGTGTCCGGCATCGCGGCGGCTGACGCCGAAGAGGCTCTCCTCGACATCCTCGCGCTCGCCCTCGGGGACGAACCTTAGGTCCCGCGTGACGAGGAAGAGCGAAGTCCGGGCCTGTGTGCTGGTCAGCCCCTCGATGCGCATCTGTCCGAAGCGCGCGTCAAGTCGGTCGGTGACGCCAAGGTCGAGCCACTGCGCCCCGTTCTCCCCCACCGCCTGTCTCGGCCCCGGCGCCAACTCGAGGTCGTCAATGCGCACGACCGGCGCCTCGGCGTCGCTGAGCAGCCACAGACGCACGGCCGTTCCTCGGAAGCACCCCAGAAAGACCACCATGTCGAGCTGCGGCCTCCCGGGGTACGTCGCCATCTTGTCCAGCGACAGGATGCGATCAACCGTCATCTGCGTCACTCCGTCCGCGATCTCGGCACGTGCGATGTCCGGTGCTGCGGGCGTCTTCGCTTCGCCCCGGCGTGCCCCCTTCCTCACCGATGCGAAGGCTCGCGCACTGTCCTTTCACCTATGCGCACAGTGTTTTCGCGTTCTAACGGCCTATCGTAAGGCACTCAGCCCAGTAAACCCTTATCATGGTATAATGCCTCGGTGCAGAGGCCATGCACCAGCGTGCGTGACTGGAGTTAGCGCATTTTAAGTGCACACAGGCAAGCCACAGTATCGGCTCATTTGGGTGCAGGCGCCATGGAGATGTGGATCTGACGGCGGGCTGCAGGGCGGTGACGAAGCGCACACGGCGCAGCATATGGTGTTAATGGCAAAAGGCCATAAGGGCAGCGACGGCTGGTGTGAGCAGGGAGGGGAGTGGCGGTGAGGGTATCAAGCATGATAATGGCATAATGCGGGAACTGGGAGGAGAGGTGGTGGGCAAACAGGGAGCCGGGCTATCGTTTTGCCGTTTGAATGGGTTGCTGGTTTGACTTCAGATGGCCCCGCTGGTACACTGAAAGGCAGCCGCCTCCACTGCAGCAGCGATCGCAGTTCATGCGACCGGGCCGAAGGCCGAAGGCAGGTGCACACATGCGAGTAATCGCCGTGGCGAATCAGAAGGGCGGCGTGGGGAAGACCGCGACGGTGCTGAACCTCGGAGCGGCGCTGGCGGACGTGGGGGAGAGGGTCATCCTGGTCGATCTCGACCCTCAGGCGAACCTCACCGCTATCTCGGGCGCGGACGAAGTGGAGCTGTCCACGCGGGACCTGGTGCTTTCTCCCGACGTTGCGCTGCGGGACATCGTGCAACCGACACCGGTGCAGGGGGTGCTGGTGGCTCCGTCGGAGTACACGCTGGCCGCCGCCGAGGCCCGGCTGGCGTCGGAGGAGCGGCGGCAGTGGCGTGTCGCCGACAAGCTGGCGGACCTGGCCGAAGGGACCATAGTGATCATCGACACGCCCCCGAGCCTCGGCTTCCTCACCATAAACGCGCTGACCGCCGCCGCTGAGGTGCTGCTTCCCGTGCAGTGCTCGTACCTGGCGATGAAGGGGCTGCAGCAGCTTCTGCGCACGGTGGAGAGCGTGCGCGAGCACGGGAACCCGGACCTGCGCGTGCTCGGCATACTGGCGACGATGTTCGACGGCCGCACGCTGCATGCCGGCGAGGTACGAGACCGGCTGATCGCGCACTTCGGCGACCAGGTGTTCGAGACCATCATCCCGCGCACCGTCGCCTTCGACTACGCCACAGTGGCGGCCGTGCCCCTGGTGCACTACCGGCCGGAAAGCCCCGGCGCACAGGCGTACCGCAAGCTCGCCCAGGAGGTGTTGGAGCGTGGCCAGGCGTCCTGAGATACCGGAGGACGTGTTCTTCGATCCGGCGCCCTCCGACAAGGGGAAGCGCGACAATGAGCGGAATGATGCCGCGGCGCAGGCAGAGCGCTCTGAGGGTGGTCCCCGCAGCTACCGGACGCTCTCGCCGGAGACGACGAGTGGGACGCCGCGCATCGGCCGTCCACCGGCGCAGGAGGGGCCGAAGGTGGCGGTGACCCTGTACCTGACCGAGCCGGTGGCTCAACTGCTCGAGGAGACTCGCTACCTGCTGTTGACCGAGCACCGCGTGAAGACCAGCAAGTCGGCAATCGCCGACTTCGCCCTGCGGCACGGCCTCAGCGATCTGTCGGCCGCGGCCGACGACCTGCGCCGCGATTAGACCATCCGGGGTCCGTGCACAGTCGCGCCGTGTTGACCGCCGGGGCGAGCAATTGGTACAATCCCGGTCCCTTCGCGGCGTGCCCGAAGTCTCACAGGACAGCGGCGGCCGCCATCGTGCCGCCTGGAGAGATGCCCATGATCGCTCGCACGGCCAGACTGCCGTTGATCGCACTGCTTGCCCAGAGCACGGACAGACCTGTGGTGACTACCGCGCCCGAGGAGGGCGCGGACGCGACGCCCGCCCCGTCCGCCACCGACGAAGAGGAGGCAGAAGTCGAGGAGACCGGCGAGAAGGCAGAGGAGGAGCTCGTGGAGGAGCTCCCCGAGCTCGAGGAGCTCACAGCGGCCGAGCGGTTCGCGGCCCTGCCGCGTTTCGGCGAGAGCGTGTTCGCGCAGGAATCGGCGGACGGCCGTGAGCCGACGGAGAGCGCCCCGGCGCCGGACGAGACGGCGGGCGTGGCGGTTCCCCCCTCGTACATCATCGGCCCTGGGGACGAGATGGCGATCCGGGTCTGGACGGACGCTATCGAGCACGTCAGTGCCACGCGTGGTGGACGTCGATGGCAGGGTCTACCTCGAGCTGTTGGGCGAGGTGATCGTGGCCGGGGAGAGCCTGTCGGAGGTGCGCGAGCAGATCGTCCGGCGCTATCGCGTGTTCTTCACGCGCGCCGAAGTCAGCGTGGGCCTGGCGCGGACGCGCACCATCGAGGTGCGCGTGACCGGTGACGTGCAACGCCCGGGGAAGTACCGTCTGTCAGGTGACGCGACCCTGTTCGCGGCGCTGTACGCCGCCGGCGGGCCCAGCGAGATAGGCAGCCTGCGGGGCGTCAAGCTGCTGCGCCGCGGCCAAGAGCCGGTCATCGCCGACCTCTACCTGTACCTGCTGGAGGGCGACATCTCCGGCGATGTGTCTCTGCAGCCGGAGGACACGGTATTCGTGCCGGCGGCCGGCCCGACGGTCGGCGTGGCGGGAGAGGTACGCCGGCCCTCCCGCTACGAGCTGTTGGGGGAGACCACGCTCGCCCAGGCGCTCGAGATGGCGGCGGGTGTGGCGGCCACGGGGTACGCGCATAACCTCGAGGTGTGGAGAGTGGGGGAGAGCGGTCGCCGCGAGCTCATCAATGTCGATGCGCGGGACGGCCGCGACCTGACTGTCCAGGATGGCGATCTGATCGTCGCCACGCCGGTGCTGGAGGACCCCGAGAACGTGGTGGAGCTGTCCGGCGCGGTGCTCCGCCCCGGGGTCTACGAGGTGCGCGAGGGCATGACGGTCAGCGACCTGCTGGCGGTCGCCCAAGGCCTGAGCGCGGATGCACACACCGAGGAGGCGGCGTTGTGGCGGCTGGGCGCGGACCTTGACTATGAGTTGACGGCATTTGATCTAGCCGCCGCCATGGCCGGCGATGCGGTGCAGGACCTTGCGCTTCAGCCTCGCGACCGGCTGATTGTGCTGTCCGAGGAGGACGTCGAACGCCCGATGCAGGTGGAGGCGATGGGCGCGGTGCTGCGGCCCGCCGTGGTCCCGTGGGTGCGCGGCATGCGCGTGTCGGATCTGGTGAAGCGCGCGGGAGGGCTGGCCGAGGGCGCCTACACGCCGCAGGCGAACTTGCTGCGCCTGGGCCCCGACGAGCGGCGGGAGATCATCCCCGTGGACCTCGACCGCGTCATGGCGGGCGATGACGGCGAGGACGTGCTGCTGGCGCGCGGCGACGTGCTCGAGGTGCTGGCACGTGAGGTCGTGACCGATGAGAGTCTGGTCCGGGTCGCGGGCCTGGTCAACGAGCCGGGCCGCCATCCGCGGCTGCAGGGGATGCGCGTGTCCGACGCAATCCTTGCGGCCGGCGGCCTGTCGCGGAGAGCGGGCGACCAGGTCGAGTACACCGCGGCGGGCGTGTTCGGTCGCGTCCAGCCCATCTACCTGGCGCTGCGCCGGCAGGGCGACGCCTTCGTCGTCGAGCCCGATCCGATCGTCAATGACAACGACTTCGTCGCCGTGCTGGGGGCGGGCGACTTGATTCCCGAGCCGTCTGAGATCACGATCCGCGGCCGCGTCGCTCGGCCCGGGACCTACGCGCTCCAGCGGACGGCCAACGATCCCGACACCGTCTATAAGCTCATTCAGCGTGCCGGCGGCCTGCTGGAGGATGCCAACCCGAACGGTATCGTGCTCTACCGCCTGCGCGAACAGATCATCGACGATGAGCAGGAGGGGGACCTGGAGCAGGTCATCGGTACCTTCAACCGGGAGCTGTCGTCGGCGACCATCGAGGGCGAGGAGCAACGCGCCGCGGGCATGGCAGGCCAGCTCGCCCAGGGCCTGCAGACCGCGCTGTTTGAGGGCGCGACTACGGTGATTATCGCGCCGCGTCGCCTGAGCAAGGAGGCCTGGGCACGCGCCGTTCCCATCGACGGGCAGCGGCTGATCGACAGCGAGGGGCGGGAGCAGGACTTCCCACTGTCTCGCGGCGATGTCATCGTTGTGCCGAGAATGCCGACGACGGTTACCGTGATGGGCGCCGTGATCCGTCCGGGCGCGCTCGCGTGGCAGGAGGGCCTGCGCGCCTTCGACTACGTGGAGCGGGCGGGCGGAATGACCCCCGATGCTCGCGATCGCCGGACAGTGGTCATTAGAGCCAACAGCGAGGTCAAGTCCGAGGCGCTGCACGCGGAGGTATATCCCGGCGATGTCATCCTGGTGCCGTCCGACTACATCTTCCGCGAGGTGAACAAGCCAGGGACCTTCGAGCGGATTCTGACGGCCGTCACCGGGATACTGACCGGCTACCTGATCTTCAAGTAAGCTGGGCCGGAGGCAGACGGATCGCGAGGTGTCAGGGCCCATTCCTGCCTGCCGGTCATGGTAGCCCAATACCTGACCACTAGTGCAGTGCTAATGTTATGACGGCATAATGGCGAGCCGCGCGGGCGGCGGAAACCCGACGCTCAGGCATCGGGTAGGTCGGGGGCGAGTATCTCGCGGAGCCTTCGTCCCAATTCCACCGCGGAGAAGGGCTTCTGGAGGAAGCTGAACCGGGCATCCGTGCGCTCGGCGTCCAGGGCGCGCTCACTGGGATAGCCCGAGACGTAAAGCACGTGCATCTGAGGATTGTCCACGATGAGCAGTTCGGCGAGCTCCGTGCCGCTCATCTCGGGCATGACCACGTCGGTGACCAGCATGTCGATCTCCCCGGCGTGGGCGGCCGCCAGTTCGATCGCCTCAGGCCCGCCGCCCGCACTTAGCACGGTGTAGCCGAGCGTGCCGAGCATGGTCTGGACGAGGGTGCGCAGGTTCTCGGCGTCCTCAACGATCAGCAGTAGCTCGGAGCCACGCAGGGCCTCGCGATCGCCTGCAGCGGCACGGCTAGCGCTCGCCGCGGGCCGGTCAGTGCGCGGCAGGTAGATCCGGAAGATCGAGCCCTCGCCCGGCTCGCTGTAGACGGTAATGGTTCCGTCATGCTGGCGCACGATGCCGTAGACGGTTGACAGCCCCAGTCCGGAGCCACCGGTATTGGCCTTAGTGGTGAAGAACGGCTCGAAGACGCGCGCCTCGGTCTCCTCGTCCATGCCGATCCCGGTGTCAGACACGGTGAGTGTGATGTAGTTGCCCGGGCGGGCGTCGAACAGCTCGGTCATGTCGTCGTCGGCCAGCGTGGCGTTACGTGTGGCGATGGCGAGGACCCCACCGTCGAGCATGGCGTCGCGCGCATTCACCACGAGGTTCATCACGAGTTGCTCGACCTGCGCGGGATCGATCTGGGTGTAGCCGAGATCGGAGGCGAGGTCGAAGCGCAGTTCGATGTCCTCGGGGATCAGCCGCCGGAAGATCTCCTCCATACCGCCGGCGATGCGGTTAAGGTCGAGGACCTGCGGACGGGCGGGCTGCCTCCGGCTGAAGGCGAGGAGCTGTCGAGTCAGGCTGGCGGCGCGCTCGGCAGCCTCGCCGATCTGCACAGCATGCCACTCGGTGCTCGATCCGTCCTCCGCCTCGGCCGAGAGCAGGTCGGCGTGACCGATGATAGCGGTAAGCACGTTGTTGAAGTCGTGGGCGATGCCTCCGGCCAGAGTGCCGATGGCCTCCATGCGCTGGGAGCGCCGAAGCTGTTCCTGGGTACGCTGCTGCTCAGTCATATCGGTCACCACCCCCAGGCTCCCGATGACCTCGCCGTCCTCGTCACGCAGCGCCGTGGAGGTGATGAGCAGGGGCGTGCGCGCGCCGGACTGAACGACCATCTCCAACTCGTACGATGTGGGCCCGAGCCTCTCGCCGGAGAAGCGTTGGCGGAGCTGCTCCTCGAGGATGGCGATGTTGTCCTCGTCGAGCAGCTCGCGTGCGTTGCTGCCGATCACCTGGTCGAGGGTGAAGCCGGTGATGTTGGCCAGGGCTTGGTTGGCGAAGGTGATGATGCCGCGGCGATCGATGAGAACCAGGCCGTCGCTCATCGTGTCCACGAGGCTTCGGTAACGGTGCTCGCTGGCACGCAATCGCTCCTGGACGCGCTTGATGTCAGTGAGATCCATAAGCACGCCGCGAAGCCCTGCCGGCCTGCCCTGGCGCATGATGGGAGCAGCATGGACCATCACGGGCACGCGCGTGCCGTCCTTGCGGATCGCGGTGTATTCGTCGCCGGTGTCGAGGGTCTCGCCGTGGACGACACGGCGGACGGTCTGCATTGCGCGCTCAGCGTCCTCCTCCACGAGGAGCTGCGAGACGTGAATGCGTGAGGCCACGTCCTCCTCGGTATACCCGAAGACCTCGAGGCCGCGCCGGTTCGCGAAGATGAAGTGGCCGTCCTCGTCGATCTCGAATACCACCTGGGGGAGTGCCTCGGCCAGCTCGCGGTAGCGGCCCTCGCTGTCCTCGAGCCGGCGCATTGCCTCGGCGTGTCGCCCCCTTGTGTCTGCCTCGCGCAGCGCACGGGCAACGGTGGGCCCGAGCCGCTGGTCGATGTCATGGCCCGTAATCCAGTCATAGGCGCCGGCCCTGATCCCGCCCACGGCGTCTAGGACCTCAATCCCATCGGAGATCACCAGCAGCGGCAGGTCGGTGGTGCACTCTCCGAGTGCCTGGAGAGCGTCCTCGGCCTGGATGGTCCCCGGCTGGTGCTCGCAGATGACGACGTCGAAGTCGCCCTCGCACAGGGCGTCGCGAGTGCCCGCGAGGGTGCCGGCGCGCGTAATATGTGGGTCGAAATCATGGTCTCGAAGAGCGCGCGCGATCTCCTCGGCTCGCTCTTCGCGATCTTCAATCAGCAGCACCGACAGGGCCCGAGCCATCAGGCATTTCCTCCTCGAGCATCGCGGGCGACGACGACCGCGAGAGGGACGGCGAGCCGTGGTTCGCCGCGGCATACGCGATGGCCTGCCGGGTGCTTGGGGCGCGAGTTGCGGCCGTGGCGTTCACTAAAGATTAACTCAGTGATATGAACAAATCAGCGCGGGCGGGCGGTATAATATGTATACGTCAACGTGAAGTCGTGAGGAGGCAGGAGGACACATGCGCAAGACCCGGGGCTTTACGCTTATCGAATTGCTGGTCGTTATCGCGATCATCGCGATCCTGGCCGCGATCCTGTTCCCGGTGTTCGCCCGCGCGCGGGAGAAGGCCCGGCAGGCGAGCTGCCAGAGCAATCTCAAGCAGATCACGCTGGGCCTGCAGATGTACGCACAGGACTACGACGAGGTGCTGCCCTTCAGTGTGATCGGGGTGGCCACGGGGCCACTGTATTCGGTGTTCGACGTGATGCAGCCGTACATCAAGAACCAGCAGATCCTGCTCTGCCCCAGCGACTCAGGCCCGAGCGTGGATCTCACGAGCCTGGGGATGGGCGCGTGCAGCTACATCACCAACGAGACGGTGATGCCCGCCTGGGTGGTGGGCCTGGGAACAACGCCCCCGATGGCATTGGCGATGATCTACAAGCCGGCCGAGTGCGCGGCCTTCGCCGACGGTGACCTCGATGAGAGCCAGCTTCCGGCGGCGATGGTGGTCGCCCCTGACCCGCGGCACAACGAGATGGCGAACTACAGCTTCGTGGACGGGCACGTAAAGACGCTCAAGGAGGTGCCGCCTGGCCACGACAGTCACATGGCGGGCAACCCCAACTAGTGCTTGGTAGCGGTAGTTCGTGTGCGGTGATCTGTTTCCAACGGCGTGTGCAGGCGAGGGCGCCCGCACTACGATTGGGGTGTCTGTTCCCTCTCGGCGCGGCGATCCGTACGACGCGCGCCCTCGCCTGTCGAAGCCGTTAGCACGCGGTTTTCCGCAAGTAGGCGCTATCGCGCCCCGTCGCCGGGCGCGCCGCCGCCAGGCGGGTGCATGCCACCTCCGGTCGAGCCGGGGTCGGGCCACTGCGTGCTCGTGACGTCAACGTTGCTCTCAGTAGATCGACCCAGCGCCTGCCACGCAACCAACCCGCTCAGTGCCACCAGCAGCAGCAGGAGCGCGTACTCGAGCGTCGTCGTCGCATCTTCGTCCGACCAGAGCTGCCTGAGCATGGCGCCATCAACCCTTCGCCGGACATGCGCAATCGCCCGACACGGCACACAGCATTCAGCCGGGGCGCCGCGACACGAGGATGATACCCGAAAGTCCCCGCCGCAACAACCGATCATAGGCCGACTCGTTCCGCCGCGGCCCGTCCACGGCTTGACTTGGGCCGAAGGTGGTCCTACAATCCGGCCATACGGGGGCAAGCGCCGTTACCCGCCCCGACGCAGTTATGCCGGCGCGCATCCGCCGCGCCGAAGGAGGCTTGATCCCATGCGCAGCACGCGCCTGCCGCGCGTCACCCTGATCCTCGTCATCGCCATGGCCTCGCTGGTGCTGGCGGCCGTGTCGGCGTCCGCCCAGTGGGGGAGACAGAGGACCTCCGGCACCGCGCTGTCATTCGCCTACTCCGGCGATGAGAACGGGTTCCGGCTGGAGCACTCACAGGACCAGGTCGTGTACGGCATCGGCTACTTCGACGACGATGATGATCGTGGCGAGACCTACTGCGCCGAGATTGGCCTGAAGGCCACCGACGTGATCGAGGGCTATGGCGGCATTCCGTTCGTCCTCGGCGGAGGCTTCTACCGCCTCATCCCCGATGACGCTGAGCTCGACGAGGTGGACGACTTCGCGATCTGGGCGGGGGCCGGCGACTTCGACCACGTCCGCAAGGGGCTCTTCTACCAGTACCGCTACATCTTCAGCGGGCCGCTCAGCGGCAGCCAGGGCGTGCTGGGCTGGGCGTTCTAGCAACGGCCGGGCGGGCCAAGCGGCAACGGCTGACGGCAGCGGCGCTGCGCGCCGCGTCCAGGCGAGGCGCTTGGACTCCCACTCTGGATGGAAGGCAGGGCAGGCGGCGGCACGCAGCTAACGGCGACGGCCGACGACAGACAGGCAGGAATGCCGCCCCCCTCACGACGGGATCAGTACGCCCCGACGGTGACCTCGTAGACCACGACGGCGTGCGGCTCCAGGGCCTCGGAGCGCTCGAGCCTGGTCGTCTCGAGCTCGGCAACACTCCGACGCGTGCCGTCGGGCATCAGCCGCCGCACGCGATAGACCTCCGCCGGCGCGATCTCGTAGCGCGACAGGTCCGCCAGCCAGGAGACCTCCAGCGGCTCCTCGCTAACGTTGGTGAAGAGGAAGGCCAGTGAGCCGTCCGAGGCGAGCCACGACGAGTGCAGCAGCGCGTCGATGGTACTGTCGCGGCCCTTGGGGTCCTTGATGGGCACCGCGGGAACCTCGCTCAGGACCGCCACCGGGCGCTGCAGATAGCCGAACTCGAACCACTTGCGCCCCTCCCGCCGCAGATCGAGGCAGGTCTGGAAATACTCGCGCTTGTCCTCGTTGCCGGGCGAGGTGATGAGATTGACCGGGTTGCCGGTCGGCCAGAAGCGCGCGAAGGCCAGCCCCGAGACGAACGTGTTGCCGGTGGGGCCGTAGAAGTCGATGGGCTCGGGCAGGTTGCCGTCCTTGTCGGCGCTCTGGGTGAAGCCCAGCGTGCGGCCGTAAGTGACGGTGTAGTCGCCGTAGACCGCCGGCCACAGGTTCACCCAGCCGGGCCAGTAGTTGTAGTGCTGCAGGCGGTGGTCGGTGACGTCAATCAGCATCTCGTGCTGCACCTCACCCGACAGCGCGGCCTCCGGGTAGTGCCGCCACATGGCCTCGCGGATGGCCTGGCAGATGTCGCGCAGGCCGTCGGTCGCGTAGTGCCCGCCGCCCACGGGATGGCCGTGATTCGGGGCGTAGCACGGACGGCCGCAGTGCCCGCCGAGCTGGTCGAGGTAGATGCCCGAGACGTTGCCGTCGCGCACCAGCCGCTCGCAGGCCTGCACCAGCATGTCCTTCCACGTCTCGGTGGCCGCGCACATGATGCGCTTCTTCCCCTCGTCGGTCCACAGCAGCGGGGTGCCATCGACGCCGATCACGAAGGCGCTCTCCAGGCCCGCGGGGCAGGATGGGTCCTCGAGGTCGGTCTGCAGCGAATTGACGTAGGGAGTGTAGTGAATGCCGCGCTCACGCACCCGGCCGATCATCTCGGCGAAGCCCTCGACCATGGGCCAGCCGAGCGTCGCACACCAGTTGTGCTCGCCGGGCTCGCGCTGATACCACGAGTAGAGCTGCACGCCCACGGTGCCGCCGACGGCGTCCTGGAATGCGGAGACGAAGTCGCCCTCGAACTCGGCGGGGGTGCGCCGGGCGTCGCCGCGCACCCACACGTCCGCCTGCTTCACCCACTCGGCGGCATCCTCGCGCGTCTCGATCGGCCCGCGCTGGCACCACTTCTGCTGCAGCGCCCACTCGCGATAGATGCGCGCGGCGTCCCACCAGTCGCCCTGATAGGCGCCGAGAGCGACGGGGTA
>JALGUI010000817.1 GCA_029820915.1 Candidatus Zipacnadia bacterium
CAAGTTCCCGCCCGACGGCAAGCGCGGCCTCGGCACCAACATCGCGCACGATGACTACGCCGCCGAGCCCGCCGCCGAGTTCACCCGCGCCCGCAACGCCGACACGCTGGTGGCGGTGCAGATTGAGACCGCGCTGGGCCTGGAGAACCGCGACGAGGTCTTCGCGGTGCCGGGCATCGACGCGGTGTTCATCGGCCCCAACGACCTGTCGCTGAGCATGGGTCTGCCGGGCCGGCTCGACCACCCCGATGTGGTGCAGGCCATCGCGGACATCTTCGCCTCGGCTCAGGCGGCGGGCGTTGCGCCGGGCATGCACTGCTTCGATGTCGAGATGGCGATGAAGTACCTCGACGCGGGCTGCCGCTTCCTGTGCTTCGCGTCCGAGGTCTCGCTGTTCGTGCGCGGCAGCCGTGCCGCCCTGCAGACGATCCGCGCGCACGAGGCAGTGAGCCAGGAGGTCTACGAATGACCGGACGCGTGTTGGTGATGGCCGCGCCCTTTGTCAAGCACGAGCCGCAGGCGAGCCGTCCGCTGGTCGAGGCCGGCCTCGAGGTCGCGCACGGGCCGGTGCGCACGCCGCTGGACACTGACGAGTTGGTGGGCCTGCTCGATGGCTGTGCGGCGGCGGTGGCGAGCAACGAGCGCTACGAGGGGAGCATCTTCGGTGCGCTGCCGGAGCTGCGCACGGTCGCCCGCTGGGGCGTCGGCTACGACAGCATCGACGTGGGGGCCGCGACCGAGGCGGGCGTGATCGTCACCAACACGCCCGGCGCGGTCACCGAGTCGGTCGCCGACCAGACCTTCACGATCATGCTCGCGCTGCGCCGGAAGCTGCCCGAGCAAGACGTGGCGCAAGACCCTCGGCATCATCGGCTTCGGCTCCATCGGCCAGGCGGTGGCGCGGCGCGCGGCGGGCTTTGCCATGCGCGTGCTGACGTACGACCCGCGGCCGCAGCCGTGGGCCATGGGGACGCTGGGCGTCGAGCCCGTGTCGCTGGAGGAACTGCTGGCCGAGGCCGACATCGTGACGCTGCACGCGAACGTGACCGAGAGCAGTCGCGGCATGATCGGCGAGGCGCAGCTTCGCGCCATGAAGCCGACGGCCATGCTCATCAACGCCGGGCGCGGCGCGCTGGTCGATCAGGCGGCGCTGGTGCGGGCGCTGCACGAGGGATGGATCGCGGGCGCGGCGCTGGACACCCTCGACCCCGAACCGCCGGAGCCCGACGACCCGATCCTGACCGCGCCCAACACCATCATCACGCCGCACATGGCGTCCGCCACCGCGGAGACCGCCGCGCGCGTGAACGCGAAGGTATGCGACAACGTGATCGCGGCGCTGGCCGGGCGCAGGCCGCAGTTCGCTGTGAACCCTGAGGTGTTCGAGACGGGTCCGAGACCGCCGCTGTCCGGGGAGTGAGGGACATGCCAGATCGCAAGCCGCAACGCCGACTGCCACCGCGCATCTCGACGCCGGAGTTCTGGCCCGCGACCTTCGACCGCTTCGACGAGATCCTGTCGAGCGCGAGGCACTGCCAGGTGGAGCACATCGGCACCTCGGCGGGCGGCCGCGCCATTCACGGCGTGACCTACCGCGGCCGCTCGGGCGCGCCGACGCTGGGCCTCGTCGGCGGCATGCACGGGCATGAGCCGCAGGGCCCGGTGACCTGCCTCAACGTCATCTCGGTGCTGGGCTACGGCCGCGACCTCAAGGGCACCGCATGGCCGGAGATCGTGGACGACCTGAACTGCGTCATCGTGCCGGTGCTCAACCCCGACGCGCGCGCGCGCATGCCCAACTCGTTCGTCGGCCTCGCGCGCCAGGACATCCTGCACTACGACGCGGGCCTCGACCTCGACGGCGTGCGCCCCGAGCACGGCAACGACGACTGCGACCCCGAGCAGATGATGATCCTGGGCGGGCTGTTCAACGACGCGGGCCAGCACGTCAACCGCGAGACCGATCCGGAGGCCATCCGCAGCCCGGAGATCGCGGCGCTCATGGACTTCATGGGCGACCACGAGCCGGACATCGTGCTGGAGTTCCACGCCCACGGCGCGCCGCCGATGCTCATTCGCCCGGTGAACCTGGTGCCCGATGAGGCGCGGGAGCGCCAGCGGGCCATCTGCGACATGATCCTGGCGAAGGCCGCGGCCGAGGGCATCGCCTTCAACCCGAAGGCGCCCGAGGCGGAGCACATCTCGACGAGCCTGCGCCAGCGGGCCATCTGCGACATGATCCTGGCGAAGGCCGCGGCCGAGGGCATCGCCTTCAACCCGAAGGCGCCCGAGGCCACGCACATCTCGACGAGCCTCTACCACCACTTCGGCGGGGCGGTGCCACTGCTGTATGAGAGCCCGCAGGGGGTGCTGGACGCCGGACCCGCGTGGTCGCACGAGGAGATTCTCGACACCTGCATGTTCGTGGTGTCCTGCCTGTGCGAGGAGCTGATGGGG
>JALGUI010000091.1 GCA_029820915.1 Candidatus Zipacnadia bacterium
CGGCTGACCTCGCGCGGCGCGCTGGTGATGTCCGACCTGCCCAACTCGGCCGCGCAGTCGATCGAGTTCGACGGCCCCGGCCTCTCGGTCATTCAGTTCGTGAGCGGGCAGTAGAGCGGCGGGGGACGGCCACGCGGGAGGATTCCTCCATGGCGCGGCCGAATACCAGCGTGCAGGCCAGCTACCACGAGGCGGGAGGTGTGAACGGTGTCAAGGGGCGTCAGGGCCAAGCTCAACAATCCGGCGCTACTGACTTGGGCGCGTACCACGGCAGGATACAGCGTCGAGGACATCGCGCGACACATGGGTAAGCCGCCGGAGGTCATCGAAGCCTGGGAGCGCGCAGACGCGGCCCCGACCTACAGACAGCTTCAGCAGTTCGCGCATCGCGTGCGCAGGTCCGTGGCATCGCTCTACCTGCCGGAGCCGCCGCCCGAGCCTCCCCCGCCCCCGGACTTTCGCCTTCTGCCAGGGCGAGAGCGCGGTGGCTTTGCGCCTCAGGCGTTACTCGCATTCCGTGAGCTGCGTGTGAACTTGGCGAACCTGAGAGGGGTCTTGCGCGCGCTGGGCGATGATCTCACCCTCGCCGTGCCACGGTGGCGCGACTTCAGCGAAGTTGCTCGTCACGCCAGCGAGCTGCGCGATCTGTTGGGCGTTTCGGTGGAGACGCAGATCGCGTGGAGCGACCACAGCGCGGCCCTTGACGAATGGCGCTGGTCGCTGTTCGGGCTCGGTGTGGTGGTGCAGGTGCTTCAGATGCCCATCGCTGACGTTCGTGGGTTCTCGTTGATCTCGGGTGACCTCGCAGGCATTGGCCTCAGCAGCCAGGACCGAGGGGGCGGAAGAGCGTTCTCGTTGTTCCACGAGGTGGCCCACCTGTGCTTGCGGCGGCCAGGGGTGAGTGGGGACCACGAATTGGGTGAGTACGAGGGCGACGGCGATATCGCTGACTTGGAGCGCTACTGCGACAGCTTCGCCGCGGAGTTCCTGCTCCCGCACGAGCACCCGGCGGTGCGGGCGGCAATGGCCGAAGTCGCCCGTGACTTCAGGTACGAGACAGCAAGGAGTGTCGCCGACCGCCTCAAGGTCAGCAAGTACGTAATCGCTCGGCGGGTGTTCGAGGCAGGCGCGGTGGGGCCGGACGTCTACTGGGCGCAGCGGGAGGCGTGGCTCGATCGAGACGCCGTGCGGCCAGCCGGTGAGGGCGGGAGATTCGTGAACACCACGGTGAGCCACAAGGGCAAGCCCTTCGTCGCGAAGATGCTGCAGGCAATCGATGTCGGCAGCCTCACCGCTCATGAAGCCGCGCAGATGCTGTCTCCTCTGCGCCCCAGTCATCTTGACGAAGCGCGCGAGAGGGCGCTGGCGACATGACCGAGGGGGGAGCGCTTCCGTTTGGTGCCTACCCGGTCTACAGTGTCGATACGAGCGCCCTCATCGACTTCAGGCTGCGTTACCCGGAGGTCATCTTCCCGACGATGTGGGAGTTCATCCGTGGTCTCGCCTCTGATTCGCGCCTGATGATTGCCGAGGCTGTTGACGAGGAGTGCCATGATGCCGAACTACGCGACCTCATCAACGAATGCCCGGGGATGGTCGTGAGTTTCGGCGCGTACCAGGCGCACTTCGCGCGCCTGATGGCGGAGGCAGACAAGCTGGATCTGCTGCTGATCGACCCAGCTGATCCTACCACCAACGCCGGCGATCCCCACGTCGTGGCCCTGGCTCTGATGCTGGGTCGGCGAGAGCCGACCGACCTCGGAACCCAGGTGGATCCGGAGGTTCAGTGCATCGTGGTGACGCACGAGAGGCGCAGGCATCCCGGAGCCAAGCTCGCGAAGATCCCCGACGTGTGTGAGCATTACGCTCTGGCCCACCTCGATTGGCTTGAACTGCTCGCCCAAGAGAGCTTCACGGCCTGAAGGGGCCGCTACCCGCCGCGCCGCCCTACCCGCTCGCGGCCGGCGTGTTCGTCGTGGCGCCGGCCTGTGCCGCGAAGCCCCCGACGGCGTTCCAGATCAGGTGCTCGGCCATGCCGGCAGCCGGCACCCCTGTTGGCCGACAGGCGCCCTCGGGTTGCCTACTGCTCGTCCTCGTGCGCTGTTCGCCGGCACACCATCGCGGCGAAGCGGCCGGCGCCGAAGCCGTTGTCGATGTTCACGACCACGACGCCCGACGCGCAGGAGTTCAGCATCCCCAGCAGTGCCGCCAGGCCCTCGAAGGCCGCGCCGTAGCCCACGCTCGTCGGCACCGCGACCACCGGCACGTCCACCAGGCCGCCGACCACGCTCGCCAGCGCGCCCTCCATGCCCGCCACCACCACGATGACGCCGGCGCGGGTGAGCTGCTCGCGGTGCTCCAGCAGCCGGTGGATGCCCGCGACGCCCACGTCCCAGACGCGCTCGACGCTGCACGCCGCCAGCTCGGCCGTCACGGCGGCCTCCTCAGCGACCGGGATGTCGGAGGTGCCGGCGGTCACCACCGCGACCGGCGGGCGATCCGCCACCGGCCCGGGCGTCGGTCCCACGCGGATGATGCGCGCCTGCTCGTGGTACTCCGCGTCCGGGATGTCGGCGCGCGCCGCCGCGAAGTGCTCCGCCGACGCACGGGTCGCGATCACCAGCTCCGACTGGGCGGCCAGCGACCCCAGGATGCGCGCCACCTGCTCGGGGGTCTTGCCCTCGGCCAGCACGGTCTCGGGGAAGCCCCGGCGCAGTGCGCGGTGATGGTCCACCTTGGCGAAGCCCGCAGGCGCTCGACGGCCTCCTCGGGGTGGAGCTCGCCCGAGCGCACCTGCGCCATGAGTTGCCGGATCTGGTCGCGGTTCATCGCGGACGGAGGTTCCCGGTGGCGGGGACGATGGCCTTCTGGCGGACGGTCACGGCTTCCTCCCCCCGGAGCGCTTCGCGCCGCCCCCCACCCATGACGCGCTCCATCAGCGGGACCACCACTCGGAGCATGCGCGCGCGGATGATTGCGTCCCACAGCGGCTCGCACTTCTTCCACGCGCCCGTGTACGCGACGTGCCGCAACCGAGCGGTCAGCGCCTCCTTCGCCCGCGCGCCGCGCGGTAGGCGCGCCAGTAGCCCTCCTCGAGGACTGGCGCGGACATCCCTGTCGGGCGGAAGACCGCGTGGCGCGTATCGTAGAGGTCCCAGTTGTGCGTGGTGATGCGCCCCTGCTCGGCGAGCCGCGCGTGCAGCGGCGTGCCCGGGTAGGGCGTGAGGATGTGGAAGGTCGCGGTCTCGACGCCCTGCGCGATAGCCCACTCGACGGTGCGGTCGAAGACGCTCGCGTCGTCGCCGTCCATCCCGAAGACGAAGCTGGCGTTCACCATGATCCCGAGGTCGCGCAGGCGGGCGATCGCCTCTTCGTAGCTGCGGTGCACGTTGTGATGCTTGTTCGCCGAGCGCAGGCTCTGCTCGCTGAGGCTCTCGAAGCCGATGAAGAGGCTGCGCATCCCGGCCGCCGCGGCCCTCGCCATCAGCCACGGCGTCAGCGCCGCCTGCACCGTGCCGCCCGCCGACCAGACGCGGCCCATCCCCGCCATGCCGGCCATGAGCGCGCCGGAGAAGCGCGGGTCGCCGAAGAGGTGGTCGTCGAGGAAGTAGAGGTGCCGGCCGGGCAGGTCGTCGATCTCCGCCAGCGCGTCGTCAACCGTCCGCGTGTAGAACGACCGCCCACCGCGGAAGAACGAGGTCTTGTAGCAGAAGTCGCAGGCGTGCGGGCAGCCGCGCGATACCACGATGGAGTTGGGCACCAGGTAGAGGTTGCGCCTCAGCAGGTCGCGGCGCGGCGGCGGCTGCCCCACCAGCGTGCGCTCGCGCGACTGGTAGACGCGCCCCGGGCGGCCCGCGCGCAAGTCGGCGAGGAAGCGCGGCCAGGTATCCTCGCCCGGGCCCAGGAAGATCGTGTCGGCGTGCGCCGCCGCCTCCTCGGGTAGCGAGGTCACGTGGACGCCGCCCAGGCACACGTGCGCGCCGCGGGCGCGGTAGTGGTCGGCGATCTCATAGGCGCGATAGGCCGAGGTGATGTAGGCCTGTATCACCACGAGGTCGGGCGCGTCGGACAGGTCGAGCGTCTCCACGTGCTCGTCCTGGATGGTGACCTGATCGTCCGGGTCGAGGTACGCCGCCAGCGTCGCCAGGCCCAGTGGCGGGAACATCGAGTACTTGACCGGGCGGAAGAACGGGCTCTTCGCCTCGGTCAGCGCGGGCAGGATCATCTTCGCCTTCATGGTGGTCGCCTCCTCATAGTTGTCGGGCTGGAAGCCCGACCTACGCGGTCTAGCGGCGCCGTCGCCGTTGTCGTGCGGAGCGACGCATGTTCACGTGCGTCGGCCGTTCCGTGCGACGGGTGCCTCGCCCGTCGGTCGTTCGTCGAGTCGCGTGCGCCGTTCACCGGTGCGAGTCGGGCTGGAAGCCCGACCTGCGCGCGGTGGCGGCCGTCGCCTCCTCACGCGAACTCGCGCGCGTCGCCTCGATTCTCGCGCAAGAGGGCCCTCAGCGGCGACCCACTGAGTCCGCCGTGTTGCGCACGCGGGCGGCGAAGGAAGCGGAGCCGCGTGCGCGGCAGTACGCACGTGAGTGCTTGACCGAATGGGGTGCACAGAGGCATCCTTGGCGCAGGTGACGCACGGAGGTGCGACCATGCTGAGAGTGCTCGTCGTGGAGGACAACGCGAAGCTGCGCCCGGCCTTGCAGACGGGGCTCGCGACCACCGGCGAGGTCGAGGTGCTCGGCGGCTGCGACAGCGGCGAGGAGGCGTTGGAGCTGTGCCTGGAGCACGAGCCCGAAGCCATCCTCATGGACGTGCAGCTCGCGGGCGCGATGAACGGGATCGAGGCCGCGGTGGCGATCCGCCGCGAGTTCCCGCGCCAGCCCGTGGTCTTCTACTCCATCCAGGATGACGACGCCTACTACCGCGCATTCCGGCGCTCGGGGATCCTCAGCCACTATGCCTACGTGCGCAAGTCCAGCTACCTGCTGCCCGAGATGATCGTGCCGCTCTTGCGCGATGCCGCGGACGGCCGCAGCTTCATCGAGCCGGAGATCGAGCAGCGGGTGCAGGAGGTGCGCGTCAAGGACGACGAGTCCCCGATGGCGCTGCTCGAGCCCAACGAGCAGGCGGTGGTGCGCATGCTCTGCCTGGGGATGACCAACGAGCAGATCGCCGCGCGCATGGGCTTCCGCGACAAGCGCACCATCAGCCGCACCAACGGCCGGATCTACGCGGCGTGGGGACTGTCGGAGACCGCCACGGACGAGAAGGTCGCCCGCACCCGCGCGGTGCTCACCGCACGGGCCGGCCGCATCCTGACGTGGGACGAGGAGGGCGCCGCGTACGCGATGGATGAGCGCGGCGAATGGATGCCGTGGGAGGGGGAGCAGGCATGACCGAACCGGGGTACGTCGAGGCCGGGCTGCTGACCATCTCGCTGACCAACGTCATCCTCATGCTCTGGCTGGGGCTGACGGTGCTCATCAACGCGGAGCGCCGCACCGGGGCGGTGTGGATCGCCGGGCTGGTGCTGCTGTCGGGCAGCGGGTTCTTCATGCTGCAGGCGATCGTCGCCTGGCGGGGCCTCGGCCAGATCATGGTCGCGCTGCAGCTTCAATGGCCGATGGGCTGGTTCATCGGCACCGTGCTCATGGTGGCCTGGTATGCGGCGATGCTCTGGCACGCCGGGTTCTGGGACGAGCACCCGGCTGCGCTGCGCCGCCGACACCTGCCGTGGCTCCTCGCCATGGTGGCGCTGGGCACAGGCGTGCTGTGGCTATCCTGGATGGCGATGCGTTACCCGTGGGACCTCGATCTCGCCGGCGGTGCGCAGCCCTTCGCTGAGCCGGCAGTCGGCGGCGTGCCCCTGCTGGCGGTGGGCTATCCTGTGCTGATCGTCCTGTGCTTCGCGCTGGGTCTGGATGCGCTCTGGCACCCCGCCCCGGCCTCGCGGCCGCTGGTCGGCGTGGCCCGGCGGCGCGCGCGCGGCTGGCTGGGGGCCACCTCCATCGCGTGGCTGGTGGTCACCATCCTGGTGGGCGGGATCATGCTGGCCGTGGCTCTCGACTCGCCGACGGGCGTGCTGACCACCTCGACACGTTGGGCCGAGCAGCTCGGGGTGCCCGCGCTCGATGCCGCGCCGCCCATCGTGTGGGCCGACATGCTCATCACCGCGCTGATCATGATCGCTATTCTCTTCCTCGGCCAGGCGATTGTGTCGTACGAGATCTTCACCGGCAAGAGCCTGCCGCGCGGCGGCCTCAAGCGCCACTGGTACGCGGCGATTCTGCTGGCAGCCGCCTACTCGCTGATCACGGGCTGGAGCGCGGCCGTCTGGCACACGCCCTTCTACGGGCTGATACTGGCGACGCTGCTCATCACCACCTTCCTCGCGCTCCTCAACTGGAGCTCATACGTGGAGCGCGATCGCTACATCAGCCGGCTGCGCCCGTTCGTGGCCAGCCCGCGCGTCTATGACGCGCTGCTCGGCGAGGGCCGTTCGCCGGTCGATGCCGCGGAGCCCTTCGAGGCGCTGTGCGTCGAGGTACTGGGGGCGCGGACGGCTCACCTCGTGGCGGTCGGACCGCTGGCACAACTGGTCGATCCGCCGCTGGCCTGGCCGCCGGACGCCGAGCCGCCCGGCGACACCGCGGAGATCGCCGCACGCGCCACCGCGCCCGCACAGATGTCCGTGCCGGTCGATCCGGAGCAGTACGGAGGCGCGATCGCGGCGGTGCCGCTGTGGAGCGAGCGCGGGCTCATCGGTCTGCTGCTGCTGGGCGAGAAGGCGGGCGGTGGGCTGTATACGCAGGAGGAGATGGAGATCGCGCGCGCGACCGGCGAGCGATTGATCGACACACTGGCGGTCGCGCGTATGTCGCAACGGCTGATGGCCCTGCAGCGCCGCCGGCTGGCCGAGGACCAGGTGGTCGATCGCCGCACCCGCCGCGTTCTGCATGACGACGTGCTCCCCAGGCTCCATGCGGCCATGTTGTCGCTGAGCCTGTCGGGCCCCGACGCCGACCAGGAGACCGTGAGCCAGCTCGCGCAGGTGCACGCACAGGTGTCCGACCTGCTGCACGAGAGCCCACTGTCGGACACCGCGGAGCTGCGGCGGCTCGGGCTGATGGGCACGCTGCGCCGCGTCGTCGAGGACGAGCTCGCGGAGGACTTCGATGGCGTCGAGTGGCACATCGACCCGGAGGCCGAGGAGCGTGCGCGGTCGCTGCAGGGGGTGAGCGCTGAGGTCGCCCTGTACGCAGCGCGCGAGGCCGTCCGCAATGCGGCCAGGCACGGCCGAGGCAACGACCCCGCGCGCCCGCTGCACCTCACCGTCGAGCTGCATGAGGGCGATGGTCTGGAGCTGGTGGTGACGGACGACGGGGTGGGCTGCGGCGACGTGCAGGCGGCGGGCGCGGGCCATGGCATCGCGCTGCACAGCACGATGATGGCGGTGGTCGGTGGAACGTGGGAGGCCGAGTGTGCCGACGGGCGCTACACGCGCGTCCGGCTGTCGCTGCCGGGCGGTGGGTGGTAACGGCGCCAACGGCGTGATGCCGGGCACTCGCGCGGCGAAGGTCAGCCGCTGGCGGCAGGACAGGCTCTGAGGGCGCCGGCGGCTCGGCGGACGGCAACGGCAGACGACCGGGCGGCGTGGGAACGCCGCCCCTCCTGACGGCACGGCCACGGCGAACGGCCGACGCGTGTGAACATGCGTCGCTCCGAACGACGACAGCCGTCGCCGTTGCCTTTAGCTTGCGACTGGCGACTGGCGACTACAAGCGCAGCTCCACCCACGCGGGTGGAGGCCGCACAGATCTGCGCCGCCTGCGCGATCTCCGTGTTGCGCAGGCCCTCGATGCCGGGGATGGTCACCTCGGTATCGTCCAGGACGGCCCCGATGAATCCACGTACCTCGCGGTCAACGCCGTGACGTATTGTGGAGCATTCCGCTGATTGCGTCGGTACGGGAGAGACCACGTGTGCAGTCCACGGCGGCATTGCTCGCCCTGACTGTAGACGGCGGGGTGAAGTGAAGGCGGCGTCCACGCGCGCGACGTCGAGCAGGGCATGGCCCTACACCCCCCGGTCCCCGAGCAGGTCCGCGGGTCGGAGGCCTGCGTCGCCGGCGGAGGCTACATGCCGGTGGGCAATACCGTGCAGACCCGTACGCGGACGGGCTGGGGCGCCGGCGGCCAGGCCTCCGTCCACGACTGGTCCCGCGCCGGCCTGGGCGGGTGCAGGCTCAATAGCCCTCCGGCAGGTTGAGCGGGTAATCGCGGTACTTCATGCACGTCCCAAAGCAGAAGTCCCACGTATCGAGAGAGATGTCGTGGCCGATGGAGTGTGTCCCCACCACCAGACCGCCCTCCCTCCCCGCGGACATGATCCGCAGCGTGTGGTCGAGTATCTCCTCCAGATTGCCCCGCGGGAGAATCAGGCCGTTCGACAGGCCGCCGAAGAAGGCAAGCTTGTCGCCGTACTTCTCGCGCAGCGTGAGGCAATCGAGCCCGGACTTGTACTCGACCGGGTAGATGGCATCAAAGCCGAGGTCGATGAACAACTCCAGCAGCGGGCCGACATTGCCGTCGCTATCGATTATGACTTTGGATGCGCCCGCAGCCTTGAAGGTATCCACCATGTAGGCCCATGCCGGCGCCATGATCTCCTCGGCGGTGCTGGGGCTGAACATCGGCCCCACGGTGCTGGCCATGTCATCGGAGATCCACATGCCGGTGTCATACAGCTTCCAGCGATGCAGTTCCTCCAGGCCGATGGCGGTCAGGTGATGTGCGGTGCGCATGACCTGCTCGGCGGCCAGCTTCGCGTCGCCCGCCATGTTCATCAACAGCTCGGCCTCGCCGGTCATGAAGTAGGTGCGGATGAATGGTCCGCCTGTCTTGGCGAAAACGCAGTAATCCTGCTTGAGTTGGTCCATCACCGCGTCATAGCCCGCGTAGCGCTCCGGCATGTCGGGCGGGTCGAATTCACCATACTTCAGCCGGCCGTCTGCGTCGTAGGCGTTGTCGATCTGGTGCATGAAGTAGGCATCAGGCTTGACCCGTATGGTGCGTCCCCAGCCGTCGCGCCTGATCTCATAGCCGCCCTCCTCGCGCAGTGTGCCGGCCCTGCTCATGTATGGTGTCTCGTCCCCAACGACGACCTTCACCGCCACATCGTAGTAGTCGCCAATGGAGACCTCTGCTTCCGGATGAGCCTGTTCCCAGATGGCTGTGAACTCAGGCCAGAAGCTCATGTACATCGGCATGTAGTCTGGCTGCTCGAAGTTGAGTGCAGCCATCACGCGTTCCTGATTGGTCATGCCGAATCACCTTCGCGTCCACCTGCGTGGAAGGCTGATTGCGGGTACACAGATGGGGTGAGATGCTGAGACACCTCACCCCTGCCGCCAAATGGCGTGCGGCGCGCACAGATCGCCCGCGCCGCACCGACTGACCAACCCAACACACCGAAAGCCGCACGCACGCGATCGGTCATGGATGATGCGGGCTAGCGGCCAACTTGCACAAGTCGGCGTGTCATGGTCGGCTACCAACGGCATGTGCAGGCGGGGGCGCCCGCACTACGGCATGGTTCTGAGTTGCCTTTTCTGAAGACAGATTCGTACGACGGGCGCCCTCGCCTGTCGAGGCCGTTAGTACGCGGTCTTCCGCAAGCAAGCACTAGTGGCTGGCCCGAACGCGCACGCAGAAGACGTCGTCGGTCTCGCCCCACGGCCCTGGCGCACCTGACCAGCCATTGGCCAGGCGCTCGTAGCAGACCCGCACCTCCTCGGGGCCGACGGCGATCATGCCCGTGTATGAGGTGCACTGGCAGGGCTTGCCGAAGGTCTCCGCGGCGCCACGGTGCCGCGCGAGCCGTTGGCCGTCAAGCGCGCCCCCACGTTCCCGGCCTCCCGCTCCCCGATCACGCCATGCTAAGTTCTTTGCGGGAGGGGGGAACGACGAACGCCAACGACCCGCAGGGCGCTGCCATCTTGATAACATGAAAACGGGTTGCGCGCTCGCCGGGCGCCTTACCCGTCTGCAGCGGGGCCGCACCAGCCCCGGCAGTTATGCGGCGCTGAACGACCGCTCGGTTCACTGCAGGTCGAAGGCCTGCTTGGTCGTGCTGCCCGCCACCACCACGACGCCACTCGCCTGGTCGGAGCCGAGCTCACCGTGGTAGGCGGTCATGCTGTAGCTGCCCTCGGGGAGATCGCCGATCGTGTACCGGCCCGTCCGATTGGTCACCGCGCTGTCGCTGGTCTCGACCACCGTGACCGTCGCCCCCGCGATGCCACGCCCGCTCCCGGCGGTCACCTTGCCGGCGATCGCGCCGGTCGCGGAGGGTGGCTCGCCGCCGCCGGTTACGTCAAACGCCAGGTAGCCGCTGAGCACCTTCGCCCAGAAGCCCCCATCAGCGTAGTTCGTGTGGCCCCACGGGAACTCCGACGCCAGGTAGGGAGGAACGTTGTGGAAGGTCTCTTCGGTCAGGTTCATCTCCACTTCGTATTGGCCGGGGGCCAACGCAACGTCGCCGGGCTTGGGCCGGCCTCGCTCCCACTCAGCGTAGATGGCGACGTTGTCCCACGAGCCCACTGCGGCCGGAGGATATGCGTAGGTGTCCCGCACCACATGGTAGTTGACTCGCGCGGAGTCATTGCGCCGCGGCCTGCGCTGGCTCGTCTTCCACAGCACGTGGAAGCTGTCGTCCAGAGCGAAGCTGTGCGTCGCGTTCCCCGAGGCGTCGGTGACGAACCAGTCGAACAGCAGATACCCGACCACCGTGTGCCCTTGGTCGAGATGCTGCTGCACTTCGGCGTCGCTGAGATTCCAGCCGCACTCCTCGCACCACCAGCGCCCCACGGTGCCGAGTTGATAGCTCGACCAGGCTTGGGGATCGCTCACGTTTGACGCCTCGTCGGTCCCCAGGATGCCCTGCGTGCCGATCAGCTTTATCTGGTAGGCGCACCAGGGCTTGAGCGCGGTCGCGGTCAGGGCCCCCGCGAGCGTGGCGGCGCTGTCCTCGTACGTGACGGCCACCTGTGTGCCATAGGCGAAGTCGGCCTTGAAGGCGTCGCTGTAGACCTGATCGGCGACGTCCATCCAGCGGGGTGTGTCCGGGTACGCAAGTTCGCACGGCCCCAGCGTCTGTGACGACGCCGGGTAGACTGCCACCTGCGGACCGGCCGGGCGTGGTGGCGCCACTAGTGCGCCGCCGCATCCGGCGAGGTAGGCGAGGCCGGCGGCCAGCATCACGGCTGCCAGAGCGATCTTGATCGTCCTCATCATTGTCGTCACTCCCTGCATGCGAACACTCGGTTGCGACCTCGCACCGGCACCGCACACGTGCCGGCTGGGAGGTCGCCTGGCTCATTCCCGGCGCGCCGCCACCCCGCCTGCACAGGACCGCGCCGGCGCCGCCGGGCGGCGGGTGGTGAACGACGGCACCGGCGTGATGCCGGGCACTCGCGCGGCCAAGGTCAGCCGCCGGCGCGGTGGCCGGCGACGGCAAACGGCCGGGCGGCGTGGGAACGCCGCCCCTCCTGACGGCACGGCCACGGCGAACGGCCGACGCATGTGAACATGCGTCGCTCCGAACGACGACAGCCGTCGCCGTTGCCTGTAGCTTGCGACTGGCGACTGGCGACTACAAGGGCAGCTCCACCACGCGGTTGGAGGCCGCGGAGATCTGCGCCGCCTGCGCGATCTCGGTGTTGCGCAGGCCCTCGATGCCGGGGATGGTCACCTCCGTGTCGTCCAGCACCGCCTCGATGAACTCGCGGACCTCGCGGTCCACGCCGCGCTCGTAGCCCTCGCCGGTCTCCGCGTAGCTGATGCTCTGCTGCTCCTCGTCGCCGGCCACGTAGGTCACCTGGCCGGTCTTGCTGTCGAAGAGGATGCTCCCATCCGTGCAGAAGATCTTGCCGTCATAGCTGCCGACCTTCGCGGCGTGCCCCGCCAGCAGCGCGCCACGCCCGCCCTCCTGGAAGTTGATGACCACGTGCGCGAAGTCCTCGTAGTCGGCCTCCGGGTTGACGTAGTTGTCCATCGACGCGTAGACCGTGCGCGCCTCGCCCAGAATCTGGCGCATGAAGTCGATCTCGTGCGCGGAGACCTCGAACAGCGGCCCGCCCGAGGTCTCCTTCTTCATGCGCCAGGTGGACCGGTACCGGCCGCCCCAGGGACCGGCGATACGCGTCACCTGCATCCCGAACGCCTCGCCCAGCTCGCCCGTGCGGACCAGGTCGATCATCCACACGTACGGGGCGTTGTAGCGCAGCACCTGGCCGATCATCAGCTTGACGCCCGCGGACTCGCAGGCCTCGATCATGGCCCGCGCGTCGGCGACCTTGAGCGCCATGGGCTTCTCGCAGAACACGTGCTTGCCCGCCTCGGCCGACAGCTTGACCAGCTCGGCGTGCAGGAAGTTCGGCACGGCGACGAGCACCGCGCCGATGTCCTCGCGCCCGAGCATCTCACCGACGTCCCTGTAGGCGTCGATCGAGGCGTCCTCGGCAAGCTCGGCGGCGGCCACCTCGGCGGCCCCCTCGGCCGGGTCGGCGACGGCGACGACGCGTCCGCCCTCGGCGCCGGCCGCGGCACGCGCCAGGCCCTTGCCCATGCCGCCGGCGCCGATAAGACCGATCAGCAGTTCATCCATCATTGACCCTCCAGTGAAGGCGCGTCAGGCGCCGTCCCGGGCGGACGACGCCCCGTGATGGCTCTGCCGGGGAGCGCCGGGCGCCGCTGCGGGAGGCCGCGGCGCCCGCGGTCATCTGATCCATTCGCGGCCGGCTCAGCCTCGATCCTGCTGCTCGTCCTCGCGGATCGGCCGGCGCATCACGATGTTGATGAAGTCGCTGCCCGACATCATGTACGGCTCCCAGCCATCCTGCGCGTCGGCGTTGACGCGCTCATTGAGGACCGAGATGCTCGTGGTGGGCATATGCAGGACGCGGTACTCGTAGTCCACCATGTGTGTCTCCTCCCGTCTGTCTTCAGCGGCCCAGGATGGCGTCCATCGACCGGCTGGTCGCCTCGATAAGGCGCTCGGGATGGTGGGGATACGGCGGCATCATCTCGCCGGTCACCGGGCCGTCATAGCCGATATCACCGAGCGCGTCCATCACCGCGTCCCACGGCACATCGCCCTCAAGCAGGTCCACGAAGCCGTCGAAGGTGCCGGTGCCGATGCTCTCCCGGAAGTCCTTGAAGTGCACGGCCTTGATGCGGTCGTCCAGGATGCGGATCCACTGGTCGGGGTAGCCGTTGGGGATGACGTTGCCCACGTCGAAGTAGGCGCCCACGTAGTCCTCGTCGATCTCGTCGATGATCCCGGCGAACTCCAGGGGGCTGGGCAGGAACTTGTTCCAGACGTTCTCCAGGCCGATGCAGACGCCCGCGGCCTCGGCGTCCTCGGCCAAGTCGCAGAAGGTCTCGACGCAGTCATCGTACGCCTGGTCGTACGGGTAGTCGGGCGCGACCGTGCAGGGTACGACGAGGATGGTCTCGGCGCCCAGCGCCTCGGCCAGCTCCAGGCTCTTCCTCACCAGGGCCACGCCCGTGGCCGTCACATCGGGGTCCGGGCCGCAGGCCGGGAACTCCCAGCCCAGGCCCGTGGCCAGCGTGCGCAGCTCGAGGCCGATCTCGCCGGCCATGTCCACGAACCGCGGCATGTCCGCGGCGCTGCTGTCGGGCGTGATCTCACCCTCCGCCTCGACGGTCAGCTCGATGCCCTCGAAGCCCGCCTGCTTCGCCATCTTCATGCGCTCTTCAACCGTCATCCCGTCCGGGAAGGACCAGAAGCTGATGGACTTGACCATGATCTCCCTCCGCCTCGCTCATGTGGTGGGCGCGTGCGGCAACGGGGACGGTGCTGCTCCCCGCGCTGTGCCGTGCCACCTGCTTCGCTTCGGCACGCCGTGATTCCTCCACGACCCCGTGCGCAAAAGGGCGGTAACGAAGGCGCAAACCCGTCAAGGCCAGGCTGCCTGCCGCCGATGATGAGAGCGGTTGTTTCGGGGTCAAACGGAACGCGCGCGTTCCAAGCGGAAACACCGAGGTGCGCACGATGAGCTACCCACTTGAGGACCTGGGGAGCGAGAACTGCTCGCTGCCTGAGGAGACACACGATGTCGTTGACCGGCTCGCCCGCGCAACCGACGTTCTGGATCTGCTGGGCAGGGCCGACGCGGTCACGCCACCGGAGATCGACCTGTGGAGCGCCCTGGTGCTGGGCGAGCAGTCGGAGCTGTACGTGCACTGCCCGGGCCCGCTATCGCCCACACTCGCGATGGCGGTGGCCGAGTCAATGGGGGACGAGGCGGCGGCGTGGGGCGATGGCCGCGGTGACATGCGGGCCGCGGCCGACAGGGCGCGCTTCTCCTACGCCCGCCTCAACCGGCAGGTGCTGAGCGATCTGTCGGACGCCTATCGCGATCATATCACCCAGCGCGGCGACGGCCTCGTGGCGGTCGCGCGCGCCGCGGCGACCGAGGCGAGGAGTCTCACGCTCGACCGCTGGCGCCAGGCCGACGAGGCCCTCGAGGTCATCGCCTGGATGCTGGGCACGCTGTGCGACGAGGACAGGCCGGACGCGAGTGTGACCGACTCGATCAGCGGCGCCTACACCCGCGAGTTCTTCGAGCAGACGCTGCGCAACGAGCTGTGGCGCAGCGAGCGCCAGCCCGCCGAGCTGAGCATCATCCTGCTGCAGCTCAGGCGCTCGTCGCCGATGCTGGCCGACCACTGGCCGCCGCCGCGGCTGCTCGCGAGGACCGCGGCGGTCATGCGCGCGCAGTTGCGTCGGGCCGATGTCGTGGCACGGCTGGACTCGCGCAGGCTCGCGGGACTGCTGCCCACGACCGGCCCCCGCAACGCGCTGATCGCCGCCGGCAGGCTGGGCGAGGCGCTGCAGGACGACCATGAGCTGGAGGGATGGAGCATAGACATCGGAGTCAGTGGCGTGGGGATGGAGACGACGAGCGTCGATGAGTTGCTCGACCAGGCAAGACACGCGATGCTGTCGGCCCAGAGGGGCGCGCTGAACTGCCCGTTCGTGTATGTGTGAATGGCAACTACCAGCCACCAGCTACCAGCCGCCAGCGAACAGCAACGGTACCTGATGCGACACCGCCGGCGCCCCGCGGCCGGCGGTGTCGTTGTCGTTGCTCACAACCCACAACTCATGACCGGCAACTGCCGCTCACGGCGCGATCACGTGCACCACCTCCGCCGTGGCCGCCAGCAGGCGCGACCCGAGCGCCTGGACCAGCAGTGGGCGGCCGCCGGCGTCGAAGGCCCCCAGCACGGTCATCGCCGCGTCCACGGTGTACACGCGGCCGTCGTCGCAGGCGACGCCCAGCAGCGGTGTGCCGCCATCGCGCGGGATGAGCGCGATGTCGTTGATCGCGTCACCGAAGTCACGCTGCGCCAGCACCTCGCCGTCGGCGCCCAGCACGTAGACGTACCCGGTCTCGGATGCCGCGACTAGCTCGTCGCCCTCATCGCCCACCAGGT
>JALGUI010000092.1 GCA_029820915.1 Candidatus Zipacnadia bacterium
GTACATCAGGGCGGATGTCGCCATCTGCTTGAGGTTGCTCGTGCAGCTCGTCTGCCGTGCCTTTTCTCGGGCCTTGGCGAAGACCGGGAAGAGGATGGCGGCCAGAATCGCGATGATCGCGATAACCACGAGCAGTTCGATGAGCGTGAATCCCTTTCGCACCGTAGACACCTCCGGTGGTCTAACAGCGTGATGTCACGTCCGACTAAGCCCTTCGCCACTGCCGACGGCTACACCTCCCTTGACGCAGGAATCAGTCGGCCTCGTCTCCCCGCCCTTGGGCGGGGCTTGGTCTGAACGGACCGACCGGTCTGAAGAGACCGGTAGCCCCACCAAGAGCATATTCGACGCCCCGGCGACGATTCCTGCCGTCCCGCCACGTTCTTCTCAGGATGAGCGAGAATCGGCGCCCGGATGCGGGCCCGCGCCCGGCCGTTGCCGAGGGAGGAAACCGGCGCGCTCCCGCCCGTTACCGCTCGAACAGCACCTCCTTGCAGGAAACCGGCGCGCTCCCGCCCGTTACCGCTCGAACAGCACCTCCTTGCGCGGGACGATGCGCACGCGGCCGAGGAGCCCCGACGGCTTCGGCTCGTGCACCAGCAGGTTCTGCAGCGAGTTGGCGACCCGGACCTCGATCTCATTCGTCGGCCCGCCGACGGCGCGGGTGATCTCGACCGACCACGGCTCCCACGCGCGCACGCCGCACGACCGCCCGTTGACGATCACCTCGCACAGGTCGCCGGGCCGCTCCATCTCGACGAACAGGCGGCAGTTGCGCTGCGCCGGGGTGAGCTTCACGGTCTGGCGGTAGACGCCGATGCCCGAGAAGTACGGGTAGCCCTGCGCGTCCCAGCCGGAGCCGTCGAGGATCGCCGGCTCGGCGACCAGCTTGGGCCGGGCCCGGCCGCCGACGACCGCGAAGCGCCCGACGACGATGATCGGGTGGCCCAGGTTCGGCGTCTCGTAGAGCTGGCCGGCGGTGCGCACCTCGACCACGTTCGGCCCCTCGACGATCAGCCCGTCGATGTCCGCCTCGTAGATGTAGCGGTCGAGGTAGTCGCCCGGCTCCATGCCCTCGATGGCGAGGTTGCCGCGCCCGCCCGTGCTGCGCCCGACCGTCTCGCCATTAACCAGCACCTCGAAGTTCACGATCGTGCTCTGCTTCCAGACCTTATCGACCGCGAGCCCGTCCAGCAGCAGCCGCGTGTCGGTGGGCACGACCTCCGAGTCGAAGCGCGCGCGGTACACGTGCTGGTCGGCGTCCGCGTCGGTATTGACCACCCGGTACTTCATGTCGTACTCCCAGCGCGTGAGCGGCAGCGCGTTGGGCCTGACGGTCGCGAACTCCCACTCGTCCGCCAGCTCCAGCACCTGCGGCAAGGCGCGCACGGGGGCCTCGACCACGCGCGGCTCGTGGTCGTGCGAGCCCAGCGTGACCGAGTAGCGTCCCGGCCCCGACGCCAGCCCGACGACCTTCGTGTCCGAGATGGCCACGACCGGCAGGTCGGCGGCGATCACCGGCGTTGCCGGACATCCCGCCGCCGGGTCCACGCACAACAGCGCCGAGCCGGTCGGCTCGAGGCGCACGGGCACGTGCAGGTGCCCGGGCTCGGCGCGCGCGACCAGCACCGGCTCGACCGAGCCGTCCTCGGGGTTCCAGCGCTCGACCCCGCCGGTCATGCGCAGCGTGGCGGTGAGATTGCACACGGCCTCGCGCGAGGTGTTCGTCAGGAAGACGAAGTGGCGGCCGTCGCGCTCGTAGTGGTAGTGCACGACGTCCTCGACGATGCGGCCGCCGGCGTCGCGCAGGCGCACGTCCGGGTCGATAGCGGCGTGGAAGGCCTGCGCGAAGTGCTCGACCACGTCCGCGTCCTCGCCCTCGCTTGGGTAGCCGACCAGCGCGCCACCGCGCCAGCCCGGCGCGAGCTCGCCGCCCACCACCGGCCCGCCGGCGTCGGCCACGGTCATCGACAGCTCGTACTCCTCGCCGAAGATGCCCGCCATCACCTGGCCGATGTACGGGTCCTCACCGCGCTCCACGGACTTGCCCGGCAGCTCGCCGAGCGCGATGATGCGCCCGCCGGCATCCACGAAGCGCTTGAGGGCGTCGGCGGTGTCGCGCGAGATGGTGGTGCACGCGGGCATCACCAGCACGCGGAAGCGCTCGGCGACCTCGTCCGAGTCGGGGTACTTCACGGCTATCTCGCCACCGTCGAAGTCGGCGCGCTGCAGCATCTCCTCGGACACGTAGTCGAAGTCGGCGTTGACCTCCAGCAGGAGCCGTCCGCAGCGGTTGAAGCTGCGGCGGAGCTGCTCGACCTTGTCATTCTGCTCCGGGTCCATCTCCGCCCAGAAGGACTTCACGGGGTAGAAGTGCGCGGCGTCGGCGATGTGGTGGCCGTCGCGGAAGACGGCCGAGAGCCGCCCGACGTAGTCGGACAGCGCGCGGTAGTACGGCCAGAAGGGGCTCTGGTAGAACTCGCCCGGCGGGCACTCCCACTTGCGGAAGCCCTGGATCGAGTAGTAGAAGGCGTGCGGTTCGAGCTGGTTGATGCCCAGGATGAACGCGAAGTCGCTCATCCACTTGAGGTTGCGCAGGTCGATCGCCCACTGGCTGCCCAACCCGAAGCACTCGCTGCCCACGATGCGCTTGCCCAGCAGGTGTCCGGCCGACGACGCGAACTTGCCCGCGGCGAGCACGTTGTACAGCTCGTTCCCGATCGGCCACGTGTTCTCACGCAGGTAGTCGCAGCCGCCCCAGTGCATGTACTGCGCGCCGCGGAACCAGTCGCCCTGCTCGCGCGCGTGGTAGACCATCTCGCCCTCGCGGTTGACGTGCCCCATCAGGTTCAGCCGGACGGCGTCGCACCAGTCGTAGATCTGCCGGAAGAACGCGTTCACGTAGACATCGGTGGCCACGTCCCAGTAGTCGTAGCGCACGCGCGCGGTCTCCGGGCCCACGTCATCGTAGAGCGCCGGGAGCGCCGTCAGCAGGTCGTAGTGCTTGCGCCACTCGAACTCGGCGGGGAGGCGCTCGGTCCACGGCACGCAGTCGGGCGGGTTGAAGCTCATGGTCGGCTCGTCGGTGAAGATGCCGTCCACGGTGGCCCCGAACTCCGGCTCGAAGCGCTCGCGGTACTTCTCGTGGGTCAGCTCGATGAAGCGCGCGACGGCGTCGGGGTTGAGGGTGTCCAGGTACGAGCCGAAGAAGGTCCCCACGTGCCAGCGGCGGGAGATGACGTAAACGCGCCACGAGCCGCCGGGCGGCCGCCAGCGCAGCAGGCCGTCGGCCACGAAGTCCGCCAGGTTGAGCGCGCTCTCGGGGAAGCCCGCGGGCTCGCCGTCCGCGAGCGGCGCCGCGACCACCGCGATCAGCTCGTCACCGATCGCCAGGTCGCGCTCGACCGTGCGCCGGCCCTCGACCTCGAAGCGGTCGGTCACGCGCGCGCCGGACATGCGGAAGTCGGGGTGGCCGTCGAAGACCATGGCGTCGGCGGGGCCCGAGGGCCAGTTGTTCTCGTCGTACAGGTACGCCTTCATCCCCAGCTTCTTCGCCTCGTCGATGGCCGCGGCGCAGTTCTGCATGTACTCATCGGAGAGGTACTCGGTGAGCAGGCCGTGGCGCGGGTGGTAGATGAAGCCGCCCACGCCGTGGCTGTTCATCTCCCGCACCTGCCGCCGGGTCTCCTCGTCGGTCAGCTCATGGTTGATGAACCAGAAGGGGGCGAAGCGGAACTGGTTCCCCGGGCTGTCGAACTCGCGGCGCAGACCGTCACTGGACATGTCGCGATCCTCCCTGTCGCCGCGCGCGGCGGCACCGGCACTGCACGGCCTTCGACGGGCGGCGCTTACCCGCCCGTGCGCTCCCGGATCATCTGGATGTACCAGAGCCCGTCCTTCTGGACCATGTGCAACTCGATGGTCGTCGGCCCGGCGCTGAGGGGCACCGTGGCGCGATCCCCCTGCTGCCGGGCCTCGCCCACCGACACCTCGCCCGTCATCATCCCGGACAGCGCCTGGAGCTGGCGGGCCTTGTCCTCCCGCAGCTTGCCGACGATCAGGCCCTGCTGACCGGGCGGGATGCTGTCCCAGTTGTCGTTGTTCGCGCGGGCGTAGGTCTCGTAGTCGAAGCCCGCGGCCGCGACCTCGTACTCACCGTTCTGAATCGCCTCGACGAACGCCTCGGCGGTGGCCTTCGGAGTCTCCCGGGCGGTTGAGGTCGGCGCGGCGCAGCCGGACAGGCCGACCGCGGGCGCCATCAGGCAGACAGCTACCGTGCGCAACAGCCCGTACCGCATCATCTCATCCCACCTCCAGCTTGCGCGCGACGTAGTAGAGGCGGTTGCTGGAGTTGCGCGGCCTGCGGAAGCCGTAGGCCTCCCAGACGTGCAGCGTCTCCATGCCGGCCGCGCCCAGCATCTCGCGGATCTCGCGCTCCTCGTACGCGCGCTCGTAGTGGGTCTCGGAGAACTCGACCTGCTCGCCCGGGCCGCGCCAGCGGAAGTGCATGTCCACGCGGCACAGCCTGCGGCCCTCGTCCCAGTGCGCCTCCCACCGGTACATCAGCGGCTCGCGCGTGGACGCGTTGGTCTGCGTGAACAGCCCGATGCGCAGGGCCCGGGCGGTATTGAGGTCGAAGATGAACAGCCCGCCCGGGCGTAGCGCCCGCGCCACTCCGTGCAGGCACGCCTGCAGCCCGTCGGGATCGACGATGTAGTTGAGGCTGTCGTACAGCGACACCACCAGGTCGAAGCTGCCCTCGCGCAGGCCCGGCTTCGTGGCGTCCATGACCGCGGCCGGCAGCACCGGCCGGCGCTCCCGGCACTTGTGCACCATGCCCTCGGCCACGTCCACGCCGACCACGTCGTAGCCGCGCAGCGCCAGCTCCGCCCCGACGCGCCCGGTTCCGCAGCACAGGTCGAGCACGTCCAGCGGCCGGTGGCCCACGCGCCGCAGGATCGCCTCGACGTAGTCCACCCAGCTCTTGTACGGCACCGTGCACATCAGTTCGTCGTAGTACGGGGCGACCTGCGTGAAGGCGTCCGCGCCGACCGGCGTGGGCTCCCCCTCGAGGGGCCCTTCGCGGGGTTTCAGGCCCAGCAGCCTCCGCAGGCTCATGCCGGTGCCTCGCCCGCCTCGTTGAGGATCGACCGCAGCGCGGCCACGCACGCGCGGCTCCCGGCCACCCTGGGCGTGAAGTGCGTCTCGACCACCACCAGCCCCGCGTACCCGTCCGCGATCAGCGCCCGGATCTGGCCCGGCCAGTCCACCTCGCCGTCGCCGGGCGGGACCGTGCTGCGGCTGCCGTCCGCGTCAACCGCGTGGTCCTTGGCGTGCACGTGTACGATGCGCTCACCCAGGGCCTCGTAGCCCGCGCGGAAGTCCTCCGGCCGGTACACGTAGTGATTCGCCGCGTCCCAGTTCGCGCCGCAGTTGGGTCGGTCGATCTCGTCCAGCAGTCGCGCCATCGACCCGCCGGTGGCCGCGTAGCAGATCGGCTCGTTCTCCACGGCCACCACGATGCCCCGCTCCGCGGCCAGCTCGGCGGTCTCCTGGAAGTCCGCGACCATCTCGGGAGGCCACCGGTCCTCGGGCTCGTCGCGGTCGCGGCGCAGGTAGGGGAAGACGACCATGGTCTTCGCGCCGAGCATCTCGGCCATGTCCAGGCACTGCACGCGCAGCGCGCCACGGTGATCCTCGATGTCGGGGTCATCGAGCCGGATCTTGAACAGGCCGGGGGAGATGGAGGGGACGTCGAGGCCGAAGGCCCCGGCGGCCTTCGCGACGGCCGTCATGTCCGCCTCGGACATGCCACGTGGCGCGCGCGTGCCGTAGTACGAGCGCAGTTCGAGGTGCTTGAGGCCCCACTCGCAGGCGACCTCGGCCGCGGTCGAAGGGTCGCGCGAGATCTCGTCGGAGATGATGGACAGGCGCATGGGCCGCACTCCCGGACGGGCCGGGCGGGCCTGCGCACGGTGGCCCTCTACCGGCCCTTGATGTACTTCATCAGCACGATGACGCGCGGCAACTCGCTGCGCACGGGGGCCTCGAACCGACCCTCGTCCCAGGTGACGCGCAACGCCAGCATGGTTTCATTGAGCCGCGCGGCGTCGGCCTGGGTGATGCGCACCTGGACCTGGACTTCGACGGTCTCGCCCGCGGGCACGGTGCCCACTTCGGTGTAGGGCTCACCGAAGGCCTCATCAGGCGCGGTGTCACCGCGGGCGGCCTCGGTCAGCCCGGGCCCGACCATGTGCGGGGTGTCGCACAGCGAGATGCGCACGCCGGTGACCGGCCTCTTCGCGACGTTCTGCAGCCGCACCTTCACGGTGAAGGCATTGGCGATGGGCGCGCCGTCCGGGGCGTCGAGCTCGCAGTGCAGCGGGTAGACATCCCAGGTGTCGCGGATCGTGCTGAAGGCCGCCGCGCCCGCCAACGCCCACTCGCGGCCGTTGTAGGGCCCGAGGTTGGCGGGGTCCGCGGCGCGATTGATGTCGTGCCAGAACGCGCCGGCTGTCCCTTGGCCCGGGCTGTACTGCCGGTGCGCGGTCACCATCCGGTCGTACAGCTCCGCGGGCGCCGGCGCGTATTCCATCTCCTGATGCCAGTGGAAGTCCACCTGATCGCCGGGCACAAGGTTCACCTGACCCTCGCGCAGGTAGTTGTTCCAATCGCGCACCATGATGTTGAAGTGGTGGCGGTCATCGACCTGGTAGAGCATCGGGGCGAGCATGGTGATGCCGGCGTCGGTGAACATGATCGGGTCCTGGCCGTGCTGGATGCCGTGCTTCCACGATAGGATGAAGATCCAGGTGGGCTTCTCGATGCCGCTCTGCTCGATGATGCGGTGGACGACGTCCGCTCCGAGATGCGCGCGCCACCAGTTCCACGCCTCATAGAAGTCCGGGTCCTGGTGCCCGCGCCACTGCTCCTCGATCTTGAGCGCCACGAAGCGCTGGCGCTGGCGCTCGCTCATCGAGGCCCAGTCGTCGGGCAGCTCGACGGGCATCTGTGACGTGAAGGGCTCGGTCAGCTCGTATCCGCCCGAGCCGGGGTTGGTGCGTATGTAGTCGAGCCCGACCATGTCCACGTGCTCGGACTCCTGCACCATGCGGAAGAAGTCCGCGAGGTGCTGCACGCGGCGGTCATCGAGCAGCGAGATGAAGTCGGTCTCCCGGCTCTGGCCGGTGCTGCGCGAGATGTCGAGGGAGTAGTCGTAGTCCGGATTCTTGCTCTCATCTTCGCTGGGGTACGTGGCGTAGGCGATCGCCCACACGCCGAACTTGAGGCCGCGCCGATGCGCCTCCTCGCCCAGCTTCGGGATGGCCTCGAGGTTCACCGGCCTGAAGGGCCTGTCGAGCGTGAGGCCCGCCGCCGGCGGGTCGGTGACTCCGCCGCGGAACCAAAGGGCGTCCGCGCCGATGTACTCGACCCAGTCGAAGAGCGTGCGCCAGTCGCCCCGCGTGCCGTCGGGGCCGACGCAGCTCTCTCTGAAGTCGAACTCCCAGGTGGCCACGCACAGGCCCGGCTGCATCTCGGGCCGCTCCCGCGCCTGCAGCTCGAAGGGCGCCAGCGACACCGCGTACGCCTCGCCCTCGACCTCGGGCTCGCCCTCCTCGTCGTCCCCGCCCGTGCCCTCCCACGACCACTCCGCCGGGTCGATCGCGGTCCTGGCCTCGATCTCGTACCTGCCCGGGTCGGGATTCCACGGTGGCGGCCACCAGCCGGTCCACGCCTGGGCGTCCTGGCTCCAGCTCAGCCGCACCCGCGCCCCGTAATGCCCGATCGTCTTGACGGCTTCATCGTTATGCGTGACGACGACCTCCGGGGGCACATCGGACAGGGCGTTCCCCTGCGGGTCCACAACGCGCACCGTCACGGGGATCAGGTCGAAGCGGTAGTACGCGGAGCCGCCGGTCTCGACGTCGAGCGGGAAGAGGACCTGCCGGCTCTCTTCGTGGGGCTTGCGAGCGAAGATGCGGCCGATCAGGCCGCGGAAGGCGAGGATGACGATGAGCAGGCAGACGAGGAGCATGGCGCCGCAGCAGCACGCGGATCGCCGCTGCGCCTGGGTGCGGCGCCGCTGGCCCGCGGGCGACACCGCGCTGATCCGTATCCTCTGCTGCCCCGCTGTGGGGGGCAGATCGCGAGATGATCGCATCTGCCTAGTGCCTCGTTGCGCAATTGGGCGTACGATGGGCGGGATGCCTGACCTCACCCCCCGGCCCCCTCTCCGTTCCGGAGAGGGGGAGAACACACTAGAAGGCGCAAATAGACTGCCCGTTAGCCCGGAGACTAAGTATCCGAATTCCCCCTCCGGAACGGAGGGGGTGCCGGTCCCGCCCCTGGGCGGGACCGGCGGGGGAGGTCCGCACGACGGTACGCGAAGTCTCGCAACGTAGCACTAACTCGGCCCGCATACGATCACCCACGAGACCTCGCGACGCGGGCTGCCGTAGTAGTTGATGCGCAGGTTGTTGGCGCCCTCGCTCAGCTCGGGGGTGAAGGTGATGGTGCGCGTATCGGCGTCGGCGTCGTACGAAACGGGATTGCCGTCGCGGCTGATCTCCAGCTCGCCGACCGGCACGTCCTCGTCGGCCAGCACAGCGGTGATGGTCGGCGTGGTGGTGCTGAGCCGCTCGCCGATCGGCGGCTCCATGTCCTCCAGATGGATCTTGCGCTGCGACAGCCAGCGCGAGAACGTCGTCAGCGAGTTACCGTTGACCAGCATCTGCCGCGGCACGCGCATGGCGTGGTCCGTCCAGTCGGCCGGGCCGCGGTCGATGGTGAAGGCTATCCGATAGCCCGCCTCGCGCGCCAGCGCGCCAGTTCCGTGACCGTCTCGTCGTAGAGCCCGTAGGGATACGCGAGGGAGATGCACTCGCCCTCGATCTCCCGGTCGATGACGGCCTTCGAGCGCTCGAACTCCTCGCGGCACTTGCCCTCGCCGACCCTGGTCGGGTGGATGTGCGACGAGGTGTGCGAGCCGATCTCCCAGCCCGCGGCCTGCAGTTCGCGCACCTGGTCCCAGTC
>JALGUI010000093.1 GCA_029820915.1 Candidatus Zipacnadia bacterium
GGCCGACGCCCGCGCGCGCGACCTCAGCGCGGCCATGCGCTACAGCCTCGAGGGCGGCAAGCGGCTGCGTGGCGTGCTGGTGATGCGGTCCGCCGCGACCTTCGGCGTCGAGCCCGCGGCCGTCCTGCCCTCCGCGTGCGCCTTCGAGATGCTCCACGCCGCGACGCTCGTGCACGATGACCTCCCCTGCATTGACGACTCCGACCTGCGCCGGGGCCGCCCGTCCTGCCACGTCGCCTTCCACGAGCACACCGCCCTGCTGGCCGCCGATGCGCTGATCATCGGCGCCTTCGAGGCCCTGGCGCGTCAGACCGAGGGCTCCGACCCGGGACGCGTGGTGCGGGTGGTCCGGGAGTTCGCCGAATTCACGGGCGCCGCCGGTCTGATCGGGGGCGAGCAGGCGGACATCATAGGCGAGACGCTCGCCCCGGACCTCGACCTGCTGCGCTTCATCCACGCCAACAAGACCGCCAAGCTCATCTGCGCGGCCTGCCGCACCGGCGCCATCCTCGCCGGCGCGTCGGACGGCGGGCTGGGCACGATGTCCGAGTACGGGATGAGCCTGGGCCTGCTCTTCCAGGTGACCGACGACATTCTCGACGTGGTGGGCGACGAGGACGTGCTCGGCAAGCCCACCGGCGCCGACGCCGCGGCGGGCAAGCAGACCTGGCCGGCCGCGGCGGGGCTGGACGGCGCGCGCGAGGAGGCGCGCCGCCTGGCCGACGAGGCGATGGACACCGCCGGACGCCTGCCGGCGGAGGTCGAGTTCTGGCGCTCCATGGCCGACCTGGTGGTGTCACGGGAGAAATGAGCCGGCTGCGCATCATCGGTGTTGACGAGGCGGGCTTCTGCTTCGGTGTGAAGCGGGCCCTACAGCTCGCGCGGGAGGCCACCGACAGGCACCCTGAGGTCGCCTGCCTCGGGCCGCTGATCCACAACCGCCAGGTGGTCGAGGGCCTCGAGCGGCGCGGCATGCGCGTGGTCGAGGGCATCTCCGACGTACCGTCGGGCGCCGCCGCCCTGATCCGGGCGCACGGTGCCGGGCCGCAGGTCTACGAGCAGGCCCGCGAGCGCGGCATCAAGCTCATCGACGCCACCTGCCCCTTTGTGCGCCGCGTCCAGCAGGCGGCTGCACGCTTCGTGGACGAGAAGTACCAGGTGCTCGTGCTGGGTGACCGCGATCACCCCGAAGCGCAGGCGATCGTCGCACATGCGGGCGGCCTCGCCACCATCATCGAGAACGCCGATGAGCTCGAGGGGCTCGACATCCACGATCGCGTTGCGGTGGTCTGCCAGAGCACACAGCGGCTCGCGACGCTCCAGGAGTTGGTGGCGGCGCTGTTACGCTATGTGCGCGAGCTGCGCATCGCCAACACCATCTGCGACGCGACATCGAAGCGCCAGCACGCCTCTGTGCGCGTGGCTTCGCAGGTGGACCTGATGATCGTCATCGGTGGCTACCATAGCGCGAACACGAGCCGCCTCGCGCAGATCTGTCGCGAGGCGGGCCCCCGCACCGAGCACATTGAGACCGCCGACGAGCTGCGGTCGGAGTGGCTCGAGGGCGTCGAGGCCGTCGGCATCACGGCCGGCGCCTCGACCCCCACCGACGCGGTGGAGGCCGTGCGGGAGCGGCTGCTCGAGATGGCCGGCGAGGAGTCGCGGTAGCCACTCCCGGCCGCGGCGTCGCCCTTCCACCGCCGGGCCGGGCAGATCACCGGAGGTGCAGACGATGATCCGGACCCTGGACGATATCGTTGCCGCGGTGCGCGACCGCCCGATGAAGACGGTCGCCGTCGCCGTCGCCGAGCACGAGAGCGTGCTCGGGGCGATCAGGCAGGCCGGGGAGTGGGGGATCGCCGAGGCCGTGCTGGTGGGCGATCGCGATGAGATCGCCGCCGAGGCCGAGAAGGCCGAGCTCGACCTCGCGCACGTCTCGGTCATCCACGAGCCGAGCGACCTGCGCGCCGCCGCCACCGCCACCGAGTTGGTCAGCTCCGGCCGCGCCGACATCCTCATGAAGGGCCAGATCCACACCGACGACTTCCTGCGCGCGGTGCTCGACAAGGAGAAGGGCCTGCGCGGCGGCTACCTCATGAGCCACGTCTTCATCCTCGAGACCACGGCGCTCGGCCGGCTGACCATGGTGACCGACGGGGCGATGAACATCGCGCCGGACCTGGTCGCGAAGGCCGCCATCATCCTCAACGCCGTGTACCTGGCGCAACTGCTGGGCGTCGAGGAGCCGAAGGTCGGCGTGCTGGCGGCGACCGAGGTGGTCAACCCGGACATGCAGGCGACGGTGGACGCGGCGGTGCTGTCCAAGATGTCCGAGCGTCGCCAGTTCCCCTCGTGCTGCATCGACGGCCCCTTCGCGCTCGACAACGCCGTCTCGGAGCTGGCCGCGCAGATCAAGCGCATCGGCGGCCCGGTCGCCGGCAACTGCGACATCCTGCTGGTCCCCGCCATCGAGGCCGGCAACATGCTCGCCAAGAGCTTCGTCTACCTGGGCGGGGGGCGCGTGGCGGGTGTGCTGGTCGGCGCTTCGGCGCCGGTAGTGCTGACCTCGCGCGCGGACACCGCCGAGTCCAAGCTCTACTCCATCGCCACGGCGGTGCTCATGGCCGACATGCGCCGCGCCGGCCGGCTGAAGATCGGCAAGGTGCACTTCTGACCGCACCGGAAGGAGCGCGCCGGACGCGGGGGGAACCAACAGACGACGGCATTCGAGAAGGCAACACGCGGAGAGGTGTGCGAGATGTTTAAGCTCAGCGCCATCAGTGACGAGATCTCTCAGGACTTCCAGCGCGTCGTGGACGTGTGCCGCGAGTTCGACGTGCCGATGATCGAGCCGCGCTCGGTCTGGGATACCGCCCCGCAGGACCTCACCGACGAGCAGGTCGCGGAGATGAAGCGCATTCTCGACGAGGCCGGCATGGGCGTGTGCGCCATCGCCTCGCCCTTCCTCAAGTGCGACCTGGGTGACGAGGAGCAGTACGCCGAGCACATCGCCATCCTGCGCCGCTGCATAGAGATCGGTCGCACGCTCGGCACCAACATCATCCGTGGCTTCACCTTCTGGAAGACGGGACCGGCCGAGGCCGTCTGGCAGCAGATCATCGACGCCTTCGACGAGCCGATCAGGATCTGTGAGGCGGAAGACGCGTACCTGGGGATCGAGAACGAGGCGTCCACGCACATCGCGACCGCCGCCGAGGCCGAGCGGCTCTACGCCGATTTGGGGACCGACCGCGTGAAGGCCATCTGGGACCCGGCGAACGAGGTGTACGCCGAGGACGGAGAGGTGCCCTTCCCGGACGCCTTCGAGCGCATGAGGCCGAACCTGATCCACGTGCACATCAAGGACGCCGTGCGCACTCCGGGCGGCGAGGACTCGGCGCGCTGCGTGCCCGTGGGCATCGGCGGCTACATCGACTACCCGGCCCAGTTCCGCGCGCTCATGGACATGGGCTATGAGGGCGCCTGCTCGCTCGAGACCCACTGGCGGCCCGCCGTCCAGCTCGACGAGGCCCTGCTCAACCGCCCGGGTGGCGCCGCCTTCAGCGAGGGCGGCGAGTACGCCTCCCGCGTGTGCCTCGAGAACATCCGCGAGATGCTCAAGATCGTCACCGGCTGACCCACACGGAGCCGACGTCCGGCCCCACGCCCGCTCCGGCGCGGCGGGGGGCCGACATGTCCGCTCACGACCGAGATGACACAGACGATGCCCGACATCCGGCTCATCGCCGTGGACCTCGACAAGACCCTGCTGGACGAGGACCTGCGGGTGCCCGAGCGCAACCGCGCGGCGCTGGCGGCCGCGGCCGAGCGGGGCGTCACCGTCGCCATCGCCACCGGCCGCACGCACGAGTCCGCGGCCCGCTTCGCGCGTCGGCTCGGTCTCGACGCCCCGGTCATATCGTACAACGGGGCCATGATCCGCCGGCTCGACGATCCCGAGCCCATGCGCCACGTGCGCCTGCCCGCGCAACTTGCGGCCGAGATCGTCGAGTTGCTGGTGCGGGACATGACGGACTTCGTGTACTTCCTCGACGGCGAGCTGTACGTGCAGCGCTTCGACCACTGGGCGCGGGGCTATCTTGCGCGCACCGGCGACCTGCCGCGGGTGGCGGGCGACATTCGCCGCTTCGCCGGCGCCGAGCCCACCAAGCTGCTGCTGCTCGGCACACCGGAGCAGACGCTCGAGCGCTACGAGCTCTTCACCGCGCGCTTCGGCGAGCGCATCTACGCGACGATCTCGCTGCCCGAGTACATGGAGATCCTTGCTCCGGAGGCCACCAAGGCTACGGCGCTGCGCTGGTTGGCCGGTCACCTCGGCGTTCCGATCGAGAACACGATGGCGCTGGGCGACAGCCTCAACGACCTCGAGATAGTGCAGGCGGCGGGGGTCGGCGTCTTCATGCCCACCGCCGAGGAGCACCTGCGCGCGCAGGCCGACTTCGTGCCGTCCGATCCGCGCGCCGGGGTGGCGGAGGCGGTCGAGGCGCTGGTGCTCGGCCACGGCGCCGCATCTGAGAGCGGCGGGGAGTGAGATGGAGACGGCCCACGCGGACGTGGACTACTACGAGGTTCTGCAGGTCCACGAGCGGGCTATCAGCGAGGTCATCGACAAGGCCTACCGCGTGCTGGTGCGCAAGTATCACCCCGATGTGCATCCTCCCGACAGGCGGTCGTGGGCGCACTCGAAGATGGCGCTGCTCAACGTCGCCTACGACATCCTTAGCGATCCGGTGCGTCGCGGCGAATACGACGCCGCCCGACGGCTCGGACGCGGCCGCGTGGTGGTCGAGGATCGGGCGACGGCGCCCGGGCGTGTCGTCAAGTGCTTCAACCACCCCAAGCGTCAGGCGCTGAAGTTCTGCTGGCATTGCGGCCGCCCCATCTGCGCCGAGTGCTTCGGGGCGGAGAGCCACGGCCACACCATCTGCGTGCCCTGCGCCATGGTCATGGAGCGCGAGCGGCGCTGGCGGGCCGGGATGGAGGTCGAGGAGGCCGAGCCGGTGCGGCGCGACGGCCTGCGCATGGGCACACCGGGCCTGCTCTCGCACCACGCACTCACGGCCGTCCTGCTCGGCGCCATCCTGTGGTCGGTCCACGCGATTGCGCTGGCCTTCGGCAACACCCAGCGCCAGGCGCTGCTGCTGGTGTTGGGCCTCGGCGTCGTCTTCCTCGTGCTCGTAGTGCAGCGGCTGACGTGGCGCGTCCTCTGCCCGTCGTGCGGCGCCGCCGTCGGGCATGCCGCCTTCCGCGTCCACGCGCCCTGGCACGAGTTCCTCGCGCCACACCCCATCTGCCCGAAGTGCGGTCGCCGCTTCAAGGCCGCCGAGCTCAATCAGACCTTCGACTGAGCCTGCGGGGCAGGAGCCGCGGCGGCGGCGGCGAACACCGGATACGTGACGGACATCGCACGGATCGCTGAGTGAGTGGGGCGAGCTATGCCCCGAGGTCATCTCGCAGCGGCCGCGCTCATCGTGCTGGTCGGCACGGGTCCGGTAAGCGCGGCATTCGACGCCGACGTCCTGCGTCGGCTCATCGTCATCGACGACCGCGAGGTCGCCCCCATCGTCGCGGCTCGCGTGGACTGGGCCGGCGAGGCGCTGATCGTCGGAGGCTGGGAACACTGGCCCGACCGCCCGGTCATCCTAGCCCACGGCGCGGGGCTCGACGTCCCGTGGTTCCCCGACCCCGCGCACCCGCCCGTGTTCGCCATCGACGCGGGCGGCCACGCAGTGGCGGCGTGGCGGCGATCCGGCGAAGGTGGCGTGCTGCTTGCGTCGCTGCGCCTCTCCGACGGCAGGCTCACCCTCCTCGACCCCGCGGTCACGTGCGCCACCCCTGGGCCGCTCATCGCCATGGCCGACGGCTCGGTCGTCGCCGCCTGCCCGCTGGCGTCGGGGACGACCGAGGTCCGGCGCTTCATCGCCGCCACCCCCAGCGCGGTCCTCGCGCAACTGCCACACCCGGGCTGCGACGACCTCGTGGCCGATGGCGATGGCGAGCACGTGCTGGCCATGTGCCCGGGCGATCCCCCGCGCGCGTACCGCATCAGCACCGTCACCGGCCTGTGGGCCGAAGCGGATGTGGGCGCCGCACCCCGGCAGGAGGGCCTGGTTCCGGGCGTCGAGTTTGACCGAGCCGCGGGGCGGATCGTCCGCCCCGTGGACGGGGAGCGCGTGATCCTGGCCGAGGACGTCTCGGCCGCCTGCGGCTCTCCGGACGGGCGCGCCATGATCGCCGCCCGCCCGGATGGGCTGTACGCGCTCGACGCGTTCGGCCAGGCCGGCAGGCGTCTGTGGGGCGCCGCTGCGGGGCCCGGCGAGGGATCGCTGCTGAGCTGGTCGGGCGATGGCGTGCGCGTGGCCCACTGTCGCCGCGACGGCGACCAGGGCAGCGTCCGGCTGGCGACCCTGGGCACCGAGGAGGTCGTCGTGCGGCTGCGCTTCCCGGAGGGGAGCGCCATCGGCGAGGGCACCCGGATCTGGGTCGCTGAGCGCTTCCACGTGGACGCCGCCGGGATGATCGTCGAGCCGGTCTGGGCCACGCTCAAGGCCCTGTTGCGTGTGCGGCAGGCGGTGCGGACACAGGAGGGCGTCATCTGCACGGCGGTCAGCGAGGGCGTGGAGGGCGGCGTCGTCGAGCGGCTGACGGGCAGCAACGACCCGCCCCCGGGCTCGGCGGCGGACAGCCGCATCTTGATCGGCACCGGCCATGAGTCGCCCGCCGCCTGGATGTACACCTTCAGCGCCGACCCGGGCGAGGGGCTCGCGGGCTGGGTGGAGGGCGGTCGGGTGACCGGCACGCCGCTGTCGGTGACGGTGACCCGCAAGCGGCTGCCGCCGCTGAGCGGTTGATCCGTGGCGCGCGATGTGCTAACCTGCCGGGCGGGCCCGCCGGGGGAGCCGGCCTGAGCGGAGGCGACGATGGTCCGCGAGCCGATCTTCCGCAGCCTCGCCGAAGTCGAGCCCGTGGCCTGCCCCTGCGGCCACAGCCGTCGCATCCTCACGGCCGCGGACGGCGTCGCCGTCGGCTTCCACGTGACCGAGTTCTCCGATGCCCGGCCGCACTACCACGAACGCGCGACGGAGATCTACTACGTGCTGCAGGGCGGCGGCCGACTGGTCGTGTCGGGTTCGGCGTGGGACCTGCGTCCCGGCACGGTCGCCTGCATCCCGCCGGGCTGCGTCCACTGCGGCGAGGGTGAGTTCACCGCCGCGATCGCGATTCTGCCGCCCTTCGATCCCACCGATGAGTTCGTGGTCGCCGACGGCCTGCCACGCCCGTGCCGGCCGCCGATCGTTCGGCGCCTCGACGAGGTCGAGCCCGTCCGGTCCGCCTGTGGCAGCAGCCGCCGCGTCCTCACGCGCGACGACGGCCTGGCTCTGGGCCTGCACGTCGTGCACATCCGCGCGGCCGAGCGCCACTACCACGTGCGCACCACGGAGGTCTACCACATCCTCGATGGCGAGGGGACGCTCGCCGTGGGCCGCGAGGAGTTCGCGCTGGCGCCCGGGGTCACGATCTACCTGCCCGCCGGGCTGGCCCACGGCGGCGACGGCGACTTCACCGCGATTGTCGTGTGTGCACCGCCCTTTGACCCGGAGGATCAGATAGTGGTATAGTGACCGCGTCCTGGTACAGGACAAGGCATCGCGACAGGAGGGACCTGGATGGCTCTACGCACGCTGCTGATCGTTGTACTGGTGGGCCTGACAGCCGTCGTCGTGTTCGCTCAGGCTCGGACCGAGCCCGCCGGGGCGGGCCCCAAGCCCGCGATGATCGTCGCCGGCCGCGCGCTGACGCCCGCCACCTTCGTGGACGGTCTGCAGGGCGAGACGGTGACGCTCGACGGCGTTGACATGCTGTGGGTCGGCGCGGCCGCCAAGGCCGGCGGCGGCAGCGCTCGGATCGAAGTGACCCCCGAGGGCAAGATGCTGCACGTCAGGGCAGGCATGCGCACCCTGGAGTTCGTCATCCTGCCGCCCGGCGAGTTCTGGCGCCACCCGTGGATTCGCGACCTCATCGCCGGCAACAGCGTGTACGAGCTGCAGCCGCTGCCGTACTGGCCGTACGAGGAGGCCAACATCCCGGCGCATCCGCCGCACGGGGTCAACTGGAAGCGCCCGTACCTCGACTGGAAGCCCGACGAGGCGTGGCTGCTGCTGCACCTCGAGCCGCCCGCACCCGAAGAGCCGGAGATACCCGCGGTGAGGGAGGACGAAGAGGTCGAGGAGGTCGAGGAGGCCGAGAAGGCTGAAGAGGCCGAGGCCACCACGACGCCGGCGCCCGGCGCGGCGGAGATGCCTCCCGGGATGGGCGCGCCGATGGGCGGGCCGCCCGCGGGCGGCATGGAGCCCGGCATGGCGCC
>JALGUI010000094.1 GCA_029820915.1 Candidatus Zipacnadia bacterium
ATGCGCTATCGGCTGAGCGATCTCGCCGCGCGTCTGGGGCTGGAGTGCGTGGCGACCAACAACGTGCACTACGTGGACCGCGGCTCGTATCGCCTGCAGGACGTGATGGTGTGTATGGGCGCGCGCCAGACGGTCGATGAACCACATCCCGACCGCCGTCCCAACGCCGAGTTCGCGCTCAAGCCGCCGCACGAGATGGCGGAGCTGTTCGCCGACCAGCCCGAGGCCATCGCCAACGCCGCGCGCATCGCCGCGCGCTGCGAGTGGGAGCTGGACCTGGAGAGCTTTCACTTCCCGGCGTTCGATATGGAGCGGTTGAGGGAGCACTGCGCACGGGAGCACTGCGCACGGCGGGTATGGGGTATGGGGGATGGGGGATGGGGGGACGGCGACGACTGTCGTTGTCGTATGGAGGGGCCGGACCACTGTCCGGCCCGCCGTTCCTGCGATTGGATCACCGAACGACCCATGGGTGAGGGCGCCCGGAAGGTCGCAAGCGACGGGGGGCGTTGCGCGAACGCCCGTGGCACGGAACGACAAACAGCAACGACAACAGCAGGCGCGGGAGAGATTCGCGCGGCAACGGCATCCGCGTTCGATTATCCGCCGCCGCATGCGGGCGAAGCCACGCGCGACTACCTCCGCCGTCTGTGCGCGCATGGCGCGCGGCGGCTCTACGGCCACCTCACCGGCGAGGTGCGCGCGCGTCTCGATCACGAGCTGGCCATCATCGAGGGCAAGGGCCTGTGCGATTACTTCCTGATCGTCTGGGACATCGTCCGCTTCGCCCGCGAGCAGCGCATCCGCTGCACCGGCCGCGGCTCCGCCGGCGACTCGCTGGTCAGCTACGTGCTGGGCATCACCCACGCCGACCCGCTCGCCAACGACCTGCTGTTCGAGCGCTTCCTCAACCCCGAGCGGCGCAACATGCCCGATATCGACGTGGACTTCGACACCCGCCGCCGCGATGAGGTCACCAGGTACGTCTACGATACCTACGGCGCCGAGCACGTCGCCGCGGTGTGCACCGTCAACACCTTCCGCGCCCGGGCGGCGATCCGCGAGATCGGCCACGCCCTGGGCTTCTCTGACGACGAGATCGGTCGCATCGCCTCGCTCTTCCCGCACATCCGCGCCGCCGACATCGGCGAGGCCATGGAGCGCTACCCCGAGCTGCGCGACGCCGCGGTGGACATCGACGACAAACGCCTGCTCATCGAGCTGGCTCAGGAGATATCCGGCTTCCCGCGCCACCTGTCGGTGCATGTGGGCGGACTGCTCATCGGCGCGCGCCCGCTCACCGAGATGGTGCCGCTCGAGCTGGCCTGCAAGGGCATCGTCATCAGCCAGTTCGACAAAGACGATGTGGAGGCGCTGGGGCTGGTGAAGATGGACCTCCTCGGCCTGCGCATCCACTCCGCTATCGAGGACGCGCTCGATCACATCGAGACCCGCACCGGCGTCCGCCCGGACATCGAGGCCATCCCGCTCGACGATGAACCCTCCTATGAGCTGCTGCGCAGCACCCACACCGTGGGCCTGTTCCAGCTCGAGAGTCCCGGCCAGCGCAACCTGCTCGGGCGCACCCAGCCCACGCAGTTCGAGGACGTCATCGCCAACATTTCGCTCTTCCGTCCCGGACCGGTGCAGGCGGACATGATCACCCCCTATGTGCTGCGCCGCCACGGGCTGCAGCCGGTCGAGTACGCCCACCCCGACCTCGAGCCGATCCTCGCCTCGACCTTCGGCGTGGTCATCTACCAGGAGCAGGTGTTGCGCATCGCCCACGCCATCGCCGGCTTCTCGCTGGGCGAGGCCGACGTGCTGCGACGCATGATGACCCACGACATCACCCCCGAGGACCTGGAGGAGGTGCAGGAGCGCTTCATGCTGCGCGCGAGCGAGCGCGGCGTGCGGCCGGACGTCGCGGCCGAGATCTTCGACATGGTGCGGGGCTTCGCCGCCTACGGCTTCAACAAGGCCCACGCGGCCTGCTTCGGCAAGATCTCCTATCAGACCGCGTGGCTCAAGGCGCACTACCCGGCGGAGTTCCTCGCCGGCATCCTCTCCAGCCAGCCGATGGGCTTTTACCCGCCGCGTACCGTCGCCGAGGACGCGAAGCGTTTCGGCTGCGCCATCCTGCCGCCCTGCGTCAACCGCAGCGAGGGCCGCTGCACGGTCGAGTATGACGCGAACGAGCGCGGTGACATCCGCGTCGGCCTGTGGATGGTGCGTGGGCTGCACGGCAGCGTTGAACGCATCGTCGCCGAACGCGAGCGCCATGGGCCGTTCGCCTCGCTCGATGACTTCTGCCGCCGCACCTGTGTGCCGCGCCCGGCGGTAGAGAACCTGGTGCTGGCGCGCGCCTTCGAGTTTACCGGCCTGAGCGTGCAGGAGCTGATGTGGCGGCTGGGCGCGCTGCCCGATGACGTGGTCGCCGACCGGCGCGGGCGGCGCTGCGGCCCCTCGCTGGCCTATGACGACGTGGACGACCTGGTGCGCCTGCTGCCCTCGCTCGATCCGATGACCGCGGTGGGGCGCGTCGCCACCGACCTGCACCTGCTCGGGGTGAGCACCACGCGTAATGCCTTCAGCTTCTGGCGCGAGCGCCTGCGCGAGCTGGGCGTGACGCCCAGCGTGAAGCTGTGGCGGCGCGGGGATCGCGAGCGCGTGCGCGTGGCGGGGATTGTGGTCGCGCGTGCCCGCCCGCCCACGCGCAGCGGCCGCACCGCCATCTTCATCTCGCTCGAGGACGAGCTGGGGCTGATCGACGTCGCGGTCTTCGAGGAGGCCTACGAGAAGTGCGGACGCGCACTGTACACGAGCCCGGTCCTGTGCGTCGAGGGCCGGCTCACGCGCATGGGCAGGCTCGACCTGTCGGTGACCGCCGAACGCGTTATCGGTCTGGGCTCATGGCAGGACTTCGCGCTCCCGCCTGCGGGTGACTCTCGGGAGGCAGGTCTGCAGCCTGCTGACCACCGGACGCCGGGAAGCGCCACGTACCGCAACGAGCAGGTCGTCCGCCAGACGCCCATTCGCGGCGGCGAGGGGCGGCAGATCGCCATGTACTGAACGGCCGGGAACGGTTGGGCATGGGGGATGGAGCATGGGGCATGGGGCATGGGGAACGGCGGACGGCCGCTAACGGGGAGCGGGCAACCGGCAGCCGGGGACGGCGACAGGCAACGGCTGGCGCCTCGCCGCCGAGTACTCTGAAGGTCCCCTCGCCTTCGCCGCCGAAGCGCCGTGCGGCGTATCGATCCCCGCGCGGAGGGCAGGCCCATCGCCATCGAGCGCGACGTCACGTCGGCCGAGGAGCCCGAGGTCACCACGCGCGGCCGCGCGGTCACGCCCGCGTCCGTGACCATCGGCCTGCTCGCGCTGCTGGCCGCCATCGCCATGATCCACTGGGCGGAGCTGGTGCTGGGCGGGCGGCGCGGCCACACCGCCATGGCCAACACCTCGGTGCCCGTCGGCGCCTTCACCACGCTCCTCGTCGTGCTCGGGCTGAGCACGCTCCTGCGCCTGGTCAGTCGTCGGCTGGGCCTGAACCGCCGCGAGCTGATCGTGATCTACGTGATGGCCGCCACCGGCTCGGTGCTCGCCTCGTCCGGCGCCATCCACTTCATCGTGCCCTCGCTGGCCGCGCCTTACTACTTCGCCACCCCCGAGAACCGCTGGGAGCGCTTCCATGAGTACATTCCACAGTGGCTCGCGCCCCCGGACGCCCACAGTGTCACGCCCTTCTTCGAGGGCGGCCCGCTGCCCATCGACGTCTGGCTGGGCCCGGCCACCATCTGGTGCTGCTTCGTCATCGCCTTCGCCATCTGTACGCTCAGCCTCGCCGCCATCGTGCGCGCGCAGTGGATCCGGCGCGAGCGCCTGACCTTCCCGACCGTGCAGGTGCCGCTGGAGGTCACCGCGCCCTCGGGCGACTTCTGGCGCAACCCGGTGGCGTGGGTCGGCATGGCCCTGCCCTTCCTCATCGGCACGCTCAACACCCTCAACCGCAACTACCCGACGGTGCCCAAGCTCGAGGTGCGCAACATCAGCCTGTCGCGCCACTTCGCCGGGCCGCCGTGGAACGCCATGGGCGGCCTGCGGCTGTCCTTCTACCCGTTCGTGATCGGCATCGCCTACCTGCTGACCACCGAGGTCACGCTCTCGTGCTGGCTGTTCTACGTCGCGCGCAAGCTCGCGCTCGTGGCCGCGGCCGTGCTGGGCATCGATGACTGGGGCACCGGCGGCCTGAGCCGCTTCCCCTTCCCGGACCATCAGGGCGCGGGCGCCTTCATCGGCCTGACCGCGCTGAGCGTCTGGGTCGGGCGCGCCGAGCTGGCGCAGGTCTGCCGGGACGCCTTCGCTCCCTCGGGCGCGGCGCACTCCGCCGCGCCGCGCTGGGCGGTGCCGGCGCTGATGCTGAGCTTCGCGGGCATGGTCGGCTTCGCGCGCGCCGCAGGCATGAACGCCGCGCTCGCCGGCCTGACCATTGCGCTCGCGCTGGTCTACCTCACGGCCGCCACGCGCATTCGTGCGGAAACCGGCGACGCCTGGCTCTTCGGCCCGCGCATCGACCCCAGCTCGCTGATCGTGCAGACCGCAGGCGCGAGGCGCTTCGCCCCGCGCGACCTCACCGTGATGGCCTTCCTGAGCAACATCTCGACCTACGACCTGCGCTGCGTCGCCATGCCGCACCAGCTCGATGCCTACAAGTTCGCCGATGAGCTGGACATCGACCGCGGACGCATGACCTGGTCGGTGGTCGTCGCGACGACGGTGGGCGTGCCGGTGGCGTTCTGGTCGGCGCTGGCGGTCTGGCACGCACTGGGCGCGACCGCCAAGGGCGAGGTCTGGCGCATCCAGCAGGGGCGCATGCCCTTCGAGCGCCTCGCCGGCTACCTCAACGCGCCTCAGCCGGCCGATGTCCCGGGCGCGGTCTTCGTGGCGGTCGGGGTGCTGGTCACCGTCGCGCTGTTCGCGATGCGCACGCGCTTCCTGTGGTGGCCGCTGCACCCGGTCGGCTACGCCATCGCGCACACCACCAGCATGGACGCGCAGTGGTTCCCGTTCCTGCTCGCCTGGGCCGCCAAGGTCGTCATCATGCGCTATGGCGGCGCCGGCCTCTACCGGCGCGCGCTGCCGTTCTTCCTGGGCCTCGTGGTCGGCGATCTGATGAACGGCGGGCTGTACACGGTCATCGCCTTCTTCTCCGAGGGCATGCAGGTCTACCCCATGAACTGGTGACGTGTGGAGGAGTGATCCCGATGATGCGGTTCGGCGCAGTGACCATGCTCCTGATGTTCGGCCTTGCGGTTGCCGCGGCCCAGCAGTGGGGCGTCCCGACCGGCGAGAACCTGGTGCGCAACCCCAGCTTCGAGGAGGTCGATGCCGACGGCAGCCCGGTCGGCTGGCGCCTGCCCCAGCGCTACGCCATCGACGGCACGGTCGCGCGCACCGGCGAGCGCTCGCTGACCTGGGAGAATGACGATCCCGACCTGTACGTGCTGTGCAGCCAGCCCATCGACCTGCAGCCGGGCAGGCGCTACGACATCCGCGCCTTTGTCCGCACCGAGGACGTGGTCGGCGATGACACCGGCGCCACCATCTGCGTCGAGTGGCGCGACCAGGACGGGGCCTGGATGGGCGGCTCGTACCCCTCGGGCCGCAAGGGCGACACCGCTGAGTGGAGCGAGGTCGGCGGCCTGACCGCCCGCCTGCCGGCTGAGGCCACGAACCCCACGATTACCTGCTACGTGCGCCGGGGCATGGTCGGCCGGGCGTGGTGGGATGACGTCTGCGTGCGGCTCGTCCCGGAGCGCCCCATGCACAGCCTGCTGGTTGGCCCCTACCGCGGCTGGATCACCGACGACGGGCCCGAGCAGGTGCAGGTGACGGCGAGCTTCGTGCTGGACGACCTCGACGTGCCCCCCGCGGATCTGCGCCTGGGCGCGCGCCTGCAGCCCGCCGCTGGCGGGGCGGCCCTGGCCGAGGAGGGCGTGGCCGGCATCACCGGCGAGGATGTGCGCCTGTCGCTCCCGGTCGGCGGCCTGGCGCCGGGGGACTACCTCGTGACCGTGGACCTCCAGGACGCCGACGGCGCGAGCATCTGCGCCGACGAGTACCGCCTGACCCGCCGCGAGGGCCCGATGCCGCACAGCTTCATCGACCGCCACAACCGGCTCATCGTCGATGGCGAGCCGGTCTTCCCGCTGGGCATGTACTGGAGCAGCATCGACCGTGAGCAGCTTGAGCGCTACGTCGAGGGCCCGTTCAACTGCCTGATGCCCTACGGCTCGCCCAACCCCGAGCAGATGGACCTGGCGCAGGAGTTCGGCCTGGGCGTGATCTACTCAATCAAGGACTTCTACTTCGGCACACGGTACTGCCCGGCGTTCATCACCGCCGAGGCCGACGAGGAGGCCGCAGTGCGCGAGCGCGTGCGCCGCTACCGCGACCACCCCGCGCTGATGGCCTGGTACCTCAACGATGAGCTGCCCGCGTCGATGATGGACCGCCTCGACGCCCACCAGCGCTGGGTCGAGGAGGAGGACCCTGACCACCCGACCTGGGTGGTGCTTTACCAGGTCGGCGAGGTACGACGCTACGTGCGCAGCTTCGACGTCATCGGCACCGACCCGTATCCGATCCCCGCTCGGCCCGTCTCCATGGCAGGCCGGTGGACGCGCATCACGCGCGAGGCCGTCGATGACGCGCGCGCGCTGTGGATGGTGCCGCAGGCCTTCAACTGGGCGGTCTACCGCGATGGCGAGGACGTGCGCCCGCCCACGCCCGCCGAGCTGCGCTCGATGACCTGGCAGTGTATCTGCGAGGGCGCCGACGGGCTGATCTACTACTCGTGGTTCGACCTGCGCAAGGACCGGCAGTACCCGTTCGACGAGCGCTGGCCGGAGGTGAAGGCGGTCGCGCAAGAGGTGGCCGACCTGGCGCCGGTGCTGCTGTCGGTGGAGCCGACGCCGGAGATCACGGTCGAGGCCGACGAGGCCATCCACTGGACGGTGCGCGCGCTCGACGGGGAGACGTGGCTCCTGATGGTCAGCGACTCCCCCGAGCCGACGACGGCCACGGTGCGCTTCGCGGCGCCGCCGCAGCGCGTGATGGCGGGCGAGGCTGACGTGCGGATCGATGGGGGAGAGGCGCGCCTGGACTTCGCGCCGCTGGAGGTGAAGTTCCTGCGCTGGGGTGGGTAGGGCCACGGTCAGCCGCCCGCAAGCGCCCGCTGGACGAACGGCCAGATGATGTCGGCGTAGAAGCGGTGCCCGGCCATCCCCCAGGCGTGCTCGAAGCGCTCGGGGGCGCCCGCGGCGGCGTAGATGCGCCGAATGTCCCCGACCGCCCGCTCGACCTCCTTGAGCGGGAAGAGCGTGTCCTCGCGGCCGTTGACGATCAGCAGCGAGCGCGGCGCGATCAGTCCGGCTACGTCGGCGAACTCGCCGAAGTGGTGGATGCCGGGGACGACATTGCAGTCGCAGTGATGCACCAGGCCACCCGCGCCCATGAAGGGCGCGAACGAGCAGCTTGGCACCGTGACCGTGACGCGCGGATCGCAGGCGGCCGCATAGGTGGTCGCCACGCCCCCGCCGGAGTTCCCCATCATCAGGATGCGCGGCGCATCGACCTCGGGCAGCGCCGTCGCCCAGTCGATGATGCGCTCAAGGTCCCACAGGCGCTCGCCGATGACCGTGCGGCCCGCCAGCAGGGCGTGGATGAGCTGGCTGCGGCAGTCGCGGCCATCGTGGCGCTGGTTCAGGTCGGGGATGCAGTTGGCCTCGAAGCCGCGCGTGTTGGGCGCGATGGCCAGGAAGTTCCGACGCACCGCCTGCACCGCCACGTCCGCGTCAAGCCGCTCGATGCGCTCGCGCCGCCGCGGGTCGTCGCGATGCACGCCGGCGTAGGTGTCGTGCCCGCGCGCCTCGTGCCCGTGCGGCAGCACCGCCAGCGGCCACGGACCATCGCCTTCGGGGCGCAGCAGCCAGAACTCGACCCACCAGCCGGGCTCGGTCTCGATGCGCCCGAGTGCGCGGGTGAACTCGCCCAGGTCTTCAGCATCATCCAGCGCCACCTGCGGCGAGTACCCGGCCAGCTCGCGCTCCATTCCTTCGAGCCCGACCAGCGCTCTGAGGGCGGGCCGCGCCCGCTCCTGCCACGCTGCCACGCCCTCGCTGTCCGTCGCGCGGCAGGCGTGCTCGCGCAGTTCCGGGGCATGGACGCGGCGCAGGTGGCTGAGAACCGGCTCCTGATGGCCGTGCTCGGCTGGTGGCAGCATGGCGAGGGCCCCAATCGGCGGCAGGTGATGCGGCGCGCGGGCCTTCGCGCCTTGCCCTGCGCAGACCTGCGCGGGCCCTCGTGGGTTCGGTCTACGGCCGCGTCGATCTCCCATGATGCAGTGCCGCCGGGAGGCGTGGCATGCTCTCACGCGTGCCGTCGAGCGGCCATCGTGACCCCGCTCAGAGGCGGTCTGCGCCACCGGAGAGGGGGTTTACAGCGGAGGGCATTTCGTGTAAAATACTGCCCCGGTGCTCCCCGGTAGCTCAACGGTAGAGCGGATGGCTGTTAACCATTAGGTTGCTGGTTCGAATCCGGCCCGGGGAGCCAAGCAGGATTTCGAGCAGCTTCCTGCGCTCCTGTGGCCCCTGTGCGCGCCACAGCTCGTACGCGCGGGTTGCCAGCCCGAGTATCCGGAAGCCCTGGTCGAAGTAGGCGAAGCTTGCTTGCTGGTGGCGCTCGATGGCGGCCAGCAGCCCCGTGAGTTCCCGGCGCCACTGCGCGCTCTTCCGCTGCCACAGCTCCTCGGTGATCTTGTGGTCGCTGAAGTGCTCGTAGGCGGTGTCCAGCTTCTGCCGGATGGCCGCGCACCGCCGCTCCAGCCCCGTCACCTGCTCCTCGTGGTAGGCGCTCTCGTCGCGGTGGCTCTCGCGCAGGGCCTGCCTGATCCATTCCACCGTCTCGGGGGCGATGACCACCGACCGGACGATCGCGCCGAACAGCTCCTCCAGCTTCTCCTCGCGGATGTAGGGCGTGGCGCACTCGCCGCGGCCGCCGGTGCAGTGGTAGTAGACGTAGCGGCCCTTCTTCCGCTCGGCGGTGATCGCGCAGCCGCAGTGGGTGCAGGTCAGTAGCCCGGTGTAGGCGAACGTGTGGCTCTTGCGGCGCAGGGGCTTCCCGTCCTTGCCGAAGGCCCTCTGCGCGCGCTCGTAGAGGTCCATCGAGATCAGCGGCTCGTGGTCGCCCTCGTAGGTCTTGCCCTTCCAGACGAACAGGCCGGTGTAGAACGGGTTGTGCAGCGCCAGCGCGACGGTGCTCTTCGACAGCGGCCGCCCGTGGCGCCCGGTCAGTCCGGCCTCGGCGGCGCGCCGGCATACTTCATCGAGGCTGACCGTGCCCGTGGCGTACCACTGGAACATGAGCCGCACGAGGGGGGCCTGGTCGCGGTCGGGCACCACCAGGCGCCGGTCGCCCAGGGTCACGTTGCGGTAACCCAGCGGCGCCGACGACGGCCAGGTGCCCTGCTCCGCCTTCTGGAGCATCCCCTTGGAGGTCTCCTCGGAGAGGTTGTCGATGTAGTGACGCGCCATCAGGACTTTGATGCCGTGCATGAACTTCTCGGTCGAGCGCGACTCCTCGGAGAGCACGAAGTTCTCCTTGACGAAGTGGATCTCGGGGCCGATCTCGTCAAGGGTCACGTAGTCGCGGAGGTTGCGGTAGAGGCGGTCGGTCTTCTCGACCAGCAGCAGAACTTGGCCCTGAGCCCGGCGGAGGAACTCGACCATCTCGTGGAAGCTGGGGCGGCCGGTGGACTTCGCGGTCTCCACGTCGGTGAACTCGCGGACGATCTGCAGGTCGTGGTCGGCGGCGTAGTCGCGCAGCAGCTTGAGTTGGGCCGGGATGGAGAAGCCCTCGTCGGCCTGCTCCTGGCTGGACACTCGGGCGTAGAGAACGGCCTGGTGCACGCTCATGGTCGGTCGGTCCCCTCCCCGCCTGGAGTGAGCGCACCCGCACTCTGGCCGGTGGCGTTCGCCGCGGCCGGCGGGGCCTCCTCCTCGGCCGCCGGAGATTCCTCGCCGCGCGCCTCACGGTCCCAGCGCTCGAGCAGATCGAAGAGGGCGGCGACGTTGCCGATCGCCTGGCAGGCGTCGTCGGCCGAGACCGCCGCGCCGGTGCGGTGGCTCCAGAACTCCCGCGTCGCGCGGATCACGTCGGGCGACAGCGGCACGTCGGTCTCCTCTCTCTGCGTCGGCTACCAGCTCATCGCGGTCTGTGTCTCCGGCGCCAGCAGCCGCGTCGCCGCCAGCGCTACGCCCAGGGCGTCGGCCACGTCCGCCTGCGCCTCCGTCAGGTCCAGCCTGAAGCGGGCGTTCGCATGGGCGACCATCGCCGGCTTGTCGGCGCCGCCGAAGGCCAGCGCGCTCTTCGCCGCCTGCGGCTGCACCCCGACCACCCGCGCACCCGCCTCGGCGGCCGCGAGACTCAGCGCCCCGCGCAGCGCCGCCAGCTTCAGCGCGCCCTCGGCCACGCCCTTGCGCTCCTGCGCCGCGCGGTGGAACCCGACGAACTGCAGCTCGACGGCCACGACCGCCGGGCGCCGGCGGGCGATCTCGGCGCGCAGCTCACGGGCCAGGGCGAGGGCGGCGGCGGTGGGGTCGCCGGG
>JALGUI010000818.1 GCA_029820915.1 Candidatus Zipacnadia bacterium
CGCCTGGGAGAAGCGCGTCAACAGCTTCAAGGCCAACGAGGAGCGCCAGGTCCATCTGCATGTGGTGCTCTACGGCAACCCCTGCACGGTCTGGCTCGACGACCTGCAGTTCACCACCGACGAGCAGATCCTGACCTCCGAGAAGCCCGACCCGGTCGAGCCGTACACCGACGAGCAGGTGGACGCCATCCTCGCCGAACGCGGCGAGGCCACCGGGGCGGTCGAGGTGCGCGACGGCCGCAGCGTGCTGCTGATCGACGGCGAACCGGCGTCGCCGATGCTCTACAAGGTGTCCGGCTGGCAGAAGGCCCACTACGCCGACTTCGCCGAGGCGGGCGTGGACCTGGCGACGGTGCCGGTTGAGCTGGGCGACATCCCGGCGCGCAGCGGTGTGTGGCTGGGCGACGGCGAGTATGACTTCTCGGGGGCCGAGGAGATCATCCGCGCGGCTCTGCGCCGCAACCCGAACGCGCGCATCATCCTCGACGTGTGGTGCTACCCCTACGCGAGCTGGGGCGATGAGCATCCCGACCAGTGCTGGACGAGCGACGCGGGGCGGCTCGGATACACCGACTTCTTCAATCTGCAGGGCTTCACCGACCGGATTGAGGACCTTGAGGGCGGCCGCGGCAAGTACTACTGGTACCCGTCCTACAACTCGGACGTCTGGCGGCAGGACTGCGGCGAGGCCATCGCGTGCGGCGAGGCCATCGCGGCGCTGATCCGGCACCTGAAGGGCCTTCCGCTTGGCAACAGCATCTGCGGCGTGTTCCTCAGCGGCGGCCACGACGGCCAGTTCCAGGCGCTGCCACAGTACTACGACCACTCCGAGGGCAGCCGCGACAAGTGGCGGGCGTGGCTGCGCGAGACCTACGGGTCCGCCGAGGAGCTGTCGCGGGCGTGGGGCGTGGAGGTCGCGAGCTTCGGCGAGACCCCGGTGCCGCCCTCGCCGCCAACCCGGCGCGGCATGGAGACCAAGCCCCCGTACCTGCCTCCCAGCGCCGAGATCGACTACCGCCGATTCGCCGAGGGCGAGACCTGGCGGCTGCGCGACTACCTCGCCGGGGTCGCCAAGCGGGAGTTCGGCAGGCCCATCTTCACCCTCGCGTACTCGGCGGGCTCGGACGGCATCTTCGACACCGAGCACCTGGACGTCGCCGGGCACATGAGCTACTACCCCTACCGCCGCCCCGGCCTGCCCACCGGCTACGAGATCTCCGACGCCTACGCCCTGCACGGGAAGATGTTCATCCAGGAGCTGGACCTGCGCTCGTGGGTCGGCTCGGTCTACCCGGAGGTCTACCAGGGCTGGATCGGCGCGGGGCTCACGCCGGACGCGTGGCGGGCCATCCACCGCAAGCTCGTCGGCCTGTCGCTGGCCGGCGGGCACGGCTGGTGGTACTACGATATGCACCACTACTTCCGCGCGGACGAGATCATGGCCGAGATCGCGCGCGTACGGGAGATCGCCGCCCGTGTTCAGGCCGCCGACGGGCCGGACTGGCGCCCGGATGTGTGCGTGGTGCGCAAGCCGGGCATGGGCGCATACGTGAGCGCGCCGCTGTCCTCGGTCACGGGCGGCGAGACCTTCCAGACCATGCTGCTCGACACCGCCGGCGTGCCCTGGGATGCGCACTTCCTGCGCGACGTGCTCGAGCGCGAGGAGCTGCAGCGCTATCGCGTCTACGTCTTCGCCAACGCGCGCTACCTCACCGGCGCCGAGCGCGCGGCGATCCGCGAGCGCCTGCAGGGCGGAGGGCGCTGGCTCGTGTTCCTCGCCGACACGGGCTACATCTCGGCCGACGGCCTCTCGGCCGAGGCGCTGTCCGACCTCGCTGGCATGACCGTGCGCACCGATGACGCCTACGCCCGCGCGCCCGCGTTCGTGGACGTCCGGCACACGCTTACCACGGGGGTTCCGCCCTTCCAGGGCATGAGCGAACTCCTCATGGCCATGATGACGCAGACGGGCCAGAGCAGCTTCACCGGCCGACCGCAGCGGTTCTGGGTCGAGGACACGCGCGCCACGCCTCTCGCACACTACGAGGACGGCCGTGTCGCGATGGCAGCCAGGGACCTGGGCGAGTGGACGAGCGTCTACCTCGGCGT
>JALGUI010000095.1 GCA_029820915.1 Candidatus Zipacnadia bacterium
TCGTCGTCGTCGTCCTCGTCGTCGTAGTCGTCGTCCTGGAGGTCCTCGTCGATGTCGTCCTCGATGGCGATTCCGAAAAGGTCGCCGCCCAGCAGGTCCTCCTCGGTGAGCCTCGGCTCCGCCGTCTTGGCCCCGGGCTTGACCTCGGGCTCGTCTCCGGGCTCACCGGGAGCCTTCACGACGACCTTGCCGGCGTTGATCTCGGCCAGCGCGATGGTCAGGGGGTTGCTGGAGTTGACCTTGACGAGCGGCACGGCGCCCTCCCTGAGTTGGCGGGCGCGCTTCGCGGCGGCGACGACCAACGGGTACCTGCCGCCGACCCTGTCGGCCAGTTGCTCGATCGAGAACGTCTCCACTTGTGCACGCCTCCCCAGAAGTATCGTCAGCGGGGCACCCAAGCCACGAACCGCCGGCGTGGAGGTACACTAGCACAGCCCGCTCCAGGCACGACCGAACGCGAAGAGCGGGCGACATAACGGCCCTGCTCCCTTACGCCGGTAGTATACGGCGGCGACCGCCGGTTGTCAAATGGCCGATGGCGCGGGGCAGCGTCCGGATTCGGGCCCATGCCGCGGCGCACATGTCCTGCGACGTCGTTTGTCGCCTGTGCAAGCCCCAAGCGCGGCCAGGCAACCGCCGAAGTCCCCTGGAGGGGCCGCACGCGAGCGCAGCGAGCGGTGCGAGGTGCGGAGCCTCGCGACGGACCTCGCAGGGGACGCGCGCCGCACTCCTCGCGCGAACGCTTGGCGTTCGACGCTCGAAGCGGCCCCTCCACGAGGATGCTTCGCATCCTTACGGCAATGCCGCGCGCGGGCGTAGGGCGAGGTGACCCCGGTCAAGCGCTTGACAAGCGCCGGGCCAGCGGCTACCCTCGTCCTCGGGCCGCCGGCATTCGCGCCTATCACTCGAAGACCGCCTGCCACCGCAACCCAGATGACAGTCATCGAAGCGATCGACCTCAGTAAGAGCTTCGGCGGGCCCTCGACACCACCGGTGCTCGACGGCATCAGCCTGGCCATCGAGGCCGGCGAGGTGTTCGGCTACCTCGGCCCCAACGGCGCGGGCAAGACCACCACGATGCGCGTGCTCCTGGGCCTGCTGCGACCCACGAAGGGCGCCGTGCGCGTGTTCGGGGAGGAGCCGGGGCAGCGCGACGAAGTGCGCGCGCGCCTCGGCGTGCTGTTCGAGAATAGCGGCCTCGACGACCGCATGACGGCCCACCAGAGCCTGGACTACCACGCCCGCCTCTACGGCGTCCGCGACCGGCGCGGCAGGATCGACGAGCTGCTGGACTTCGTCGGGCTGGCGGATAGGCGTGGCGCCAAGATCGGCACCTTCTCCACCGGCATGAAGCGGAAGCTGGGCCTGGCGCGGGCCATCGTGCACGACCCGGAGATCCTGTTCCTCGACGAGCCGTCGGCGGGCCTGGACCCGGAGGCGCAGCGGATGGTCCGCGAGCTGCTGCAGGAGCTCGCCGCGACGCGCAACATCACGGTGTTCCTCAACTCCCACCACCTGGACGAGGTGCAGCGGCTGTGCAGCCGCATCGCCATCCTGCACCGGGGCCGCATCCGGGCGTGCGACAGCGTCGAGAACCTCCGGCGCGGGGCCGGCGCCGACCGGATCGAGGTACGGCTATCGGGAGCGGCGCAGGCGGCGCGCGCCGCCGAGGTGTTGATGGCCCTCCACCGGCTGCCCCACGTCGGCGTCGATGGCGAGTGGGTGACCACGGCGATCGATGGCATGGCCACGCCCGAGATCGTGGCGACGCTGGTGCGCGCGGGGCTCGACATCGAGGAGGTCACCCGGCCGGTCAAGTCCCTGGAGGACGTGTACTTCGAGATGGTCCGGGAGGAGGGGGCCGCGTGAGGGCATTCGACCAGGTCCTGACCATCGCCCACAAGGAGCTGCGCGAGATCGTCACCAACCGCGGCCTGCTGTTCTCGGGCGTGTTCTTCGCGGGTTGGTTCAGCCTCATGACGGGCATGGGCGTGACCGGTGAGGACATCTCGCGCGGGGCCGAGCTCGACAACTCGCTGTTCTACATGGGCGCGCTCATCGGCCTGTTCGTGGGCTACATCTATTCCGGCCAGACGTACCTGCGCGAGAAGCAGACGGGCATCGTCGAGACGCTGCTGTGCTCCCCGGTGTCGCTGCGCAGCATCTGGATCGGGAAGGCGCTGGGCGTGGCGCTCCCGTCGTGGCTCCTCTCCCTGCTGTCGGCGGCGCTCATCGTGCTGGTCGTGAACTACAGGTCCACCGAGACCATCATGCCGGGCGCCACCGTGCTCCTGCACATGCTGCTGGTGGTCCCCGCCTTCATCGTGGCGGCCGTGGCTCTGATGGGCTTCTCGCAACTCATGCTGGGCATGCGCGAGAACATGGTCGTCAACATGCTCACGATCATGGTCCTGTTCGGCGCGCTGGCGGCTACCCGCGTGGTCGTCGAGGAGGCCCAACTCGTCACCTGGACCGCCGTCACGGGGCTGCTCAGCGCCTCTCTGGGCCTGCTGCTGCTCACCTCGCTGCTCGGACGCTTCCTCAGCCGCGAGCGCATCGTGCGCACCATCTCCTGACGGCATCTCCTGAACGCTGAACGGCCCGGTGACGTCTGTGTCGTTGAGGTTGTCGCCTGACGCACGGTACACGCGGGGTTGCCGACCGCCCGAGGATGCCCCCCCGCCCATCTCGATTCACATGGTCGTGCCTTTGTGGTATCATTCCCCGGTGGCGGGCGCTCCCCGGCGGAGGCGGCCGCCCGTGCGTTACCGCCCGTGCCATGGGCGCCGGAAGAGGGGTCCACGTGCTCTCAGACATCGACGGACTCGCCGACGAGATCCAGGCCAAGCGCGGCTTCCTCGACCGCATCCGGGAGGAGGTGGCGCGCGTCATCGTCGGACAGGACGGGATGATCCACCGGCTGCTCGTCGCGCTGCTGGCCGACGGCCACGTGTTGGTCGAGGGCGTGCCGGGCCTCGCCAAGACGCTGACCGTCCGCACCCTGGCGCGCACGCTCGACACCGGCTTCCAGCGGCTGCAGTTCACCCCCGACCTGCTCCCCGCCGACATCATCGGCACCATGGTCTACGACGAGCGCGACCGCACCTTCTACGCCAAGCAGGGCCCGATCTTCTCGAACCTGATCCTCGCCGACGAGATCAATCGCGCCCCCGCCAAGGTGCAGAGCGCGCTGCTGGAGGCCATGCAGGAGCGCCAGGTGACCATCGGCGACCAGACGTTCGAGCTGGATGACCCGTTCATGGTGATGGCCACCCAGAACCCCATCGAGCAGGAGGGCACCTACCCGCTGCCCGAGGCGCAGATCGACCGCTTCATGCTCAAGCTCAAGGTGGACTACCCGGACAAGGACGAGGAGCTGCGGATCCTGCAACGCTGGACGACCGGCGAGGTGCCGACCGCCGATCCCGTGGCCTCGGTGGCCGAGTTGGCGGCGGCGCGCGAACTGGTGGTGCGCCTGTACATCGACGAGAGGGTGCAGCGCTACATCGTGGACCTGGTGTGTGCGAGTCGCGAGCCGAGGGCCTGGGACCTCGCCCGGCTGGAGCCGCTCATCGACTACGGGGCCTCGCCACGCGCCACCATCTACCTGACGCTGGCCGCCAAGGCCAACGCCTTCCTCGACGGCCGCGGTTACGTGACCCCCGACGACGTGCTGGCCATCGGCATGGACGTGATGCGTCACCGCGTGCTCATCAGCTACGAGGCGGAGGCGGAGGAGGTCGCCCCGGAGGACGTGGTGCAGACGATCTTCGACAACGTGGAGGTGCCGTAGGGTGCCGCTCGGCCCCGAGCGCGACGACGATGCCGCGGTCCTGACCGCCCAGCTCCTGCGCCAGGTGCGCCGGCTGGAGATCCGCGCCAGGCACCTGGCGGAGGACATGTTCGCCGGCAGCTACCGCTCGGTCTTCAAGGGCAGCGGCATCGAGTTCTCGGAGGTGCGGCGCTACTCGCCCGGCGACGCGATCGGCAACATCGACTGGAACGTCACCGCGCGCACCGGCTATCCGCACGTCAAGCAGCACGTGGACGAGCGCCAGCTCACCGTGCTGCTGGCGGTGGACGCCAGCGGCTCGATCGAGTACGGCAGCCTCGACCGCCGCAAGCAGGACGTGGCGGCGGAGGTGGCGGGGCTGCTGGCCTTCTCGGCCATCCGCAACAGTGACAAGGTCGGCCTGCTGATGTTCGCGGCATCCGTCGAGAAGTTCATCCCGCCCGAGAGCGGCCGCAAGCAGGGCCTGCGCGTCATCCGCGAGATGCTCCACCACCGGCCCCAGGAGCGCGGGACCGACATCGCCGAGGCGCTGGAGTTCGTCAGCCGCGTGCTCACCAGGCGCGCCATCGTCTTCCTCATCTCGGACTTCCACGCCCAGGACTTCTGGCGGCCCATGTCCGTCGCGGCACGCAGGCACGATCTGATCGCCGTGCGACTCATCGACCCGCGGGAGCGCGACCTGCCGGACGCGGGACTCGTCGAGCTGGTGGACGCCGAGGCCGGCGGGCACGTGCTCGTGGACACGTCGTCGGAGCAGTACCGGCGGCGCCTGCGCGACATGCTCGCGGCGCGCCGACTCGAGCAGACTCAGCAGATGACGCGCCGGGGCGTGGACGTGATCGAGGTGCCCACCGATGGCACCGCCATCGACCCGCTCGTGCGCTTCTTCGAGCTGCGGCGGCGGCGACTGCGATGAGCCGCGCACTGCTCCGCCTGGCCGCGCTCCTGCTCGCCGCCACGGCCGTAGTCATGGCGAGCGCGCAGGAGGAGCCTACCGTCGGCATCTCCGTCGAGCCGCCGGACGGCACGGTCGGTGACGTGTTCACGGCCGAGGTGCGGATCGAGGCCCCGGCCGGCGTGGCTCTCGTCCTGCCGGGGGAGGATGCGGACCTCGGCGATGCCGAGGTCCGGGGGCTGGCGGTCGAGGACGAGGCGCTTGACGACGGCTCGCGGCGCGTGGCGCTGCGCTACGAATTCACGCTGTGGGAGGTGGGGGAGAGGACCGTCACGGCGCCTGCCATCGCCTGGCGCACCGGAGACGGTGAGGTCCGGCAGGCCGAGCGGCCCGAGGCCACGGTGACCATCCGCAGCGTCCTGCCCGAGGACGCCGAGGACATCCAGGACATCCGCGGGCCGCGCGAGATCCCGCTGCGGTGGTACCACTACCTGCTGGCCGTGCTGCCACTACTGCTGTTCGTCGCGCTCATCGTGGGAACAGTCGCGCGGCTCAGGCGTCGGCGCGCCGGGGAGGAGGGCGAGCCGGAGCCGCCGCCCCTGCCTCCATGCGATGAGGCGATGCGGGCGCTCGACGAGCTGGCCGCCGACGACCTGCCCGCGCAGGGGCAGATCGAGGAGCACTACGTGCGGCTGAGCTGGATCGTGCGCCACTACCTCGAGCGGCGGTGGCGTCTGCCCGCGCTGGAGGAGACCACCGGAATGCTGGCGGGGACGATGCGCGGCTCGGGCCTGGTGGCCGAGGAGACCGCGGCCGCGATCGTGGCGCTGCTGCGGCGGGCGGACCTGGCGAAGTTCGCCAAGCACCGGCCGGACGCGGAGGTGGCGCGCGAGGACGTGGACGAGGCGCGGCGCATCGTCGATCTCACGCGGCCGGCCGAGCCGGCCGAGCCGGAGCCCGAGGCATGATGGCCTTCGCGAGTCCGTGGTGGTTGCTCCTGCTGCTGGGCCTGCCGCTGGTCGTGCACTGGCTGCGCCGGCCGGCCCAGGCGGGCGCCGGGGCGATGCTCTACCCGGAGGTGCGGTCGCTGCACCGGCGCCGCACCGCGCGGATCGTCGCGGCGCGTGGGCTGCCGTGGCTGTCCGTTGTCGCCCTCGCGCTGCTGATCGTCGCCATGGCGCGGCCGCGCAAGCTTCAGGACATCGTGACCGTCACCTCCGAGGGCATCGACGTCGTGCTCACGCTCGACATCTCCGGTAGCATGAGGGCCGAGGACTTCCAGCCGCGCAACCGCTTCACGGTGGCGCGGGATGTGCTCGAGCGCTTCATAGCGAGCACCGAGGGCGACCGCCTGGCGCTGGTGGTGTTCGCCGGCAAGGCCTTCACGCAGTGCCCGCTGACGCTCGACTACGCGATGCTGCAGCAGCTCCTCGAACAGGTTGAGCTGGGCATGATCGAGGACGGGACGGCCATCGGCATGGCGATCGCGACCGGGGCGGCGCGGCTCGAGCAGTCGGAGGCGGCCAGCCGGGTAATTATCCTGCTGACCGATGGCATGAACAATGCGGGCGCCATCGACCCGATGACCGCGGCCAAGGCGGCCGGCGCCATCGGCGTGAAGGTCTACGCGGTCGGCGTGGGGAGCGAGGAGGGCGCGCTCATCCCAGTCGATGACCCCATCTTCGGGCGCACCTACGCCCGCAACCCCGACGGCAGCTACCAACGCACGAAGATGGACGAGGAGACGCTGCGCAGCATCGCGGAGCTCAGCGGTGGCAGGTACTTCCGCGCCGCCGACCCCGATGCGCTGCGGCAGATCTACGAGGAGATCCGCCGGCTCGAGAAGAGCGAGTTCGAGACCACCGAGTACCGCCGCTACGAGGAGCTGGCCGGACGCTTCCTGTGGCCGGCGGCGCTGCTGCTGGCGCTGCAGGCGCTGCTGTCATGCACGTGGCTGCGCAAGGCGCCCTGACCCGACGTTCCAGTGCCGATCATGCATCAGTATGTGCGCTGGGCCAACCCGGAGGTCCTGAAGCTGCTGTGGCTGACGCCGCTGCTGGTGGGCCTCTACGTGTACGCGGCGCGGGCGAGGCGGCGCTCTCTGCTCGCCATGGCCACGCCGCTGGCGCTGAGCCGGATCGCAGGGGCGCGCATCCGGCGGCGCAGGCGGCTGCGCGCGGGACTCATGACGGCGGCGCTGGTGCTGCTGGTGGTGGCCGGCGCGCGGCCCCAGCTCGGCGGCCGGATGGCGCGCGTCGAGCGCCGGGGCGTGGACGTGCTGTTCGCGGTGGACACCAGCCAGAGCATGCTCGCCCGCGACGTGCCGCCGGACCGGCTGACGGCCGCCCGGGACGCCGTTCGCGCGCTGATCGGCCGGATGGACGGTGATCGCGTCGGCATCGTGGCCTTCGCGGGCGATGCCTTCCTGTACTGCCCGCTGACCATCGACTACGGCGCGGCGCTGATGTTCCTGGACGCGCTGGACACCACGGTGGTGGGCGATCCGGGAACGGCGCTCGCGGACGCCATCGAAGCGGCGGCCCGGGGCTTCGAGGCGGCGGAACACGGTTACCGCCATCTCGTCATACTCAGTGATGGCGAGGACCACCGCGGGGGCGCCGAGGCCGCGGCGCGCGAGGCCGCGGGCGAGGGCCTCACGATCCACGTGGTCGGCGTGGGCGGCGCCGCGGGGGAGCCGATACCGGTGCTCGACTCCGAGGGCCAAGTCACCGGCCACAAGCGCGACGCGGACGGCCAGGTGATCCTCACGCGCATCGACGAGGAGGGCCTGCGCGCCGTCGCGGAGGCGGGCGGCGGCATCTACGTGTCGGCCGCCGACGGCACCATCCCGGTGGAGCGCATCTTCAGCGAGCTGCAGCGGACGGAGGGTCGCATCGTCGGCACCTACCAGTTCACGGAGTACCAGGAACGCTACCAGGTGCCGCTGGGCCTGGCGATCGTGCTGATCGCCGTCTGCGCTATCTTCGGCGACATGAAACGGACGCGCGAATGAGGAACGCACGCATCACGCTCATCATGCTTGCCGCCGCGCCGATGCTGGTCGGCTTCACCTGGCCGGGCGCGGTTGAGTGGCTGTGCACGCGCGGCGTGCGGCAGTACCGAGCCGAGCGCTTCGATCAGGCAGACGGGAGCTTCTCGCGGGCGCTGGATGTCGATCCGGGCAATGGCACGCTGGAGTACAACCGTGGCACGGCGCTCTATCGCCAGGGCCGGTTCGATGGAGCGGAGGAGGCGCTGCTGCGGGCGGCGGAGAGCGGGAGGGGCGACCTCGTGGTCGATGCCGGCTACAACCTGGGGAACGCCCGCTTCCGCGCCGGTGACTACGAGGGCGCGATCGAGGCGTACCAGGACGCTCTGAGGCACGATCCACATGGAGGCCAAGCACAATCTCGAGCTGGCGCAGCGCATGCTCGAACAGCAACAGGAACAGGAGCAGCAACCGCAAGACCAGCAGCAGGACGAGCAACAGCAGCAGGATCAGCAGGATGGGCAGGATGGACAGGACCAGCAAGAGGAGGAGCAGCAGGACCAGCAACAGGAGCAGGGCGAGGACGAGCAGTCGGCGCACCAGCAGGAGGGCGAGCAGGCTGAGGAGGGCGAGCTGACGGCGGAGCAGGCCCGCCGCCTGCTACGTGCGCTTTCGGCCGAGGATGCGGCCATGCAGCAGATCATCCGACGCGCCCCGCGCCGCCGTGGTGAGCGGCCGGTGGCGGGTGGCGGCGTTCGTGGCGGTCGGCCTGGCCCTCGCCCGGCCGTGCCGAGCTGAGGTGGATGTGCACGCCTCGCTGAGCCGGGACACGGTCGAGGTGGGGGAGAGCGTGGACCTCATGATCGTGGTGGCCGGGACGGTGCGGGGCGTGGCGCAGCCGGAAGTGCCGGTGGTGGACTACCTTCGGGTGGTGTCGTCCGGCTCGTCGCAGAACATCACCTTCGCCAATGGTCGGCTGGATTCCACGTACACCTACACCTTCCGCCTCCAGGCGAGCCGCGAGGGGACCTACGCCATTCCCGCGATCGATATTCACGCCGCCGGACAGGTGCTGACGACCCAGCCGCTGACGCTCACCGTTGTCGCTACCACCAGCCCGGTAAGGCCGCCGACCGCCCCGCCCCGCCCCCCTACCGGCCGGCCATCGCCTGAGCCAGAAGAGCCGCCTCCCGCCGAGGAGCCGCCGAGCGAGGACGTGTTCGCGAGCCTCGAGGTGGACAACGAGAGCCCGTACGTCGGCCAGCAGGTGACCATGACGCTGAGCTTCTACCAGTCGCATCGGACGAGCCTGCTCGGCAGCGCCGAGTACGCGCCCCCGTCCACGGAGGGCCTCGTCGCCGAACCGCTGCCCGACCCGCCGTCCCGCACGGTCCCGCTCGGGGGCATTCCGTACGAGGTCATCGCGCGCAGCACCGCGCTTATCGCGCCGGCGCCGGGCGAGTACACGATCGGCCCGGCGACCATCGACTTCCGGCGCGGCTACGTGATGGGGGAGGAGACGGTCACCACGGACCCGGTCACGCTGCGGGTGCGACCGCTGCCCGCCGCCGGGCGGCCGCCGGACTTCAGCGGCGTGGTCGGACGCCTGCACGCGACGCTGTCGGCGACGACCGACAGCGTGCGCGTGGGGGACGCGGTCACCGTGCGCCTCGAGGTCGCCGGCAGCGGCGACATCCGCCAGCTCGAGGCGCCCGAGCTGTCGCTGAGCGGGCCCGCGCGGGTCTACCCGAGCGGCGAGCAGCGCGAGGTCGGGCCGCAGACGACCGGCGATGGCTACGTCATCGGCGGCACGGTGGCCTTCGAGTACCTCGTGATGCCGGCCCAGGTGGGCGAGGTGACCATCGAGCCGGTGGTCATCCACTACTTCAACGCGGCCGCCCGGCGCTACGAGTCGGCGCAGACGGCGCCCGTCACCCTGCGCGTTCTTCCGGGCGAAGGCGGCGAGACGTCGCTGCGGTCCGAGGGCGAGGAGATCCGCTACATTCGCGAGGATGGGCTCGGCCTGCGCAGTCACCTGCCGGTCACCTCCAGGACCTGGTTCTGGCTGATCCAGCTCGCCCCGCTCGCCGGCGTGGGGTGGGCGCTGCGTCGCCGCGCCGAGCTGCGGCGCCGCGTGGCCGACCCCCGCTACCGGCGCTACGTGGAGGCGGCGGCGACGGCGCAGGCCAGGCTGAGCCGCATCGCGCGCGCGGGTGAGCCCCGGTCGGTCCACCACGCCGTGGATGCTGCGCTCACGGACTACATCGCGGCCAAGACGGGCGCGGTGGCCGCGAGCCTGTCGCCGGATGAGGCGCGCAGCCGGCTCCAGGAGGCCGGCTGCCCGGCGGACCTGGCCGACCGCGCCACCGAGATGCTCTTCCGGCTCCGCGCCGGTGTCTACGCCCCGGGCTCATCGACGGCCCCCCGCCCTGACGAGGCCATCGCCATGGCCCGAGCGCTCCTGGCCGACATCGAGGCGAGGCTGCGATGAGGGTGCGCAGGGGCGCCGCGACGCTCGCCCTCAGCGGCCTGGCGCTGATGCTCGCGGCCTGTACGTGGGCGCAAGATGGCGACCCCCTCGCCGACGGGAACGTGCTGTACCGTAGCGGCGATTTCGAGGGCGCGGCGCAGGCGTACGAGCAGGCGCTTGAGGCGGGCTACGACGGCCCGCGCACGCACTACAATCTCGGGAACGCCCTGTACCGGTCGAGTCGCCTCGGCGAGGCCATCGCGCACTTCCTGGCGGCGTCCCAGATGGCCCCCAGGGATGCGGACATCCGGGCGAACCTGGCGCGGGCGCTGAACCAGCGTCCGCAGGGCCCACCCGCTCCACCGCCGTCGTGGCTCCACGCGGCGGCCGATGCGATGGTCGGCTACTTCACGCTCGGCGAGCTCGCATCGACGGCGGCGGCGCTCTACTGGCTGGCCGCGGCGGTCGTCATCATGCACCTGGCGCGCCTGCGACCGCCGCGATCGCTGCGCCGGGCCGCGATCGTCCTTGGCGCGCTTGCCCTCGTGCTCAGCGTCCTGGCCATGGGGCGCTGGTGGAGCTACCACCGACCGGCGCGGGCGGTCGTGGCTGTGGAGTCCACGGGGATCAGAACGGGCCCGGGCGAGAGCTTCGAGGTGGCGCAGACTGCGACGGAGGGGTGGCTGCTGCACGTCACCGCTGATGACACCGGCTGGCTGAGGGTTCACGCCGAGGGCGGCGCGCGAGGCTGGCTGCCGTCATCGGCCATCGTGCGGGTGTCGGCGGCCGGCGGCGAGGAGCGAGATGGGGCTGACTGAGGGCGCGAAGGCCACGCAGGAGGGCGGCCCGGGCCCCAGGGCCGAGCGCCCCATGCTGTCGCGCGACGCGCTGCGCCCGTACGGCTATGTCCTCGCCGGGGTGGTGCTCGGCGGCCTGTCACCGGTCTTCACCAAGCTGCTGCTGCTGCAGGACGTTGACGGTCCTACGGTCGTCGCGGCGCGCTACCTGCTCGCAGTGGTCTTCCTGGCCCCCTTCGGCGCCCTGCGCCGCTCGCGCGACGGCCCGCCGCCCGATCGGCGGGCCTGGGTCACGCTCCTCCTGGTCGGCGCCTTCGGCTCGGGCCTGGGCGCGCTGCTGTTCACGAGCGCCGTGGACCTGGCCTCCGCCGGCGTCGTCAACTCCATCTCGAAGACCGCCCCGATCTTCGTCGCGCTCTTCGCCTACTTCACGCTGCGCGAGCGCGTCACTTACCTGCGCTTTCTGCTGGTGGCGGTCATGGTGGCGGCCGACGTGCTCATCGTGGCCGGGGAGTTGAGCTTCAGCCGCCAGCTCGTCTCCGCTCGACTGCTCGGCGACCTGCTGGCGCTGGGCGCGGGAATGACGCGCGCGGTCGCCGAGATCCTCAGCAAGAGCGCGCTGCGCCGGTTCCGGCCCTCGACGGTGGCCTTCTGGCGCTTCGGCGTCGGGCTCATCGTGGCCGGCGCCGTGTCGCTCGCAACCGGCGGCTACGCGTCGCTCTTCGGGCTGAGCCTGCGCGGCTGGCTGATCCTGGTCGCCCTGGCCGGCGTGAGCACCGCGCTCTACATGGCGCTGTACTACCGCGGCCTGTCCGAGATCCCCGCTCACGTCGCCGTCAGCCTCAAGCTGCTGGGCGTGATCGTGACCGTGGGCGTGTCGTGGATCGTGCTGGGCGAGGCGCTGACCCCGTACCACGTCGCCGGCATCGCCGTGCTGATCTCCGGGGCTTACCTCCTCGTGATGCGCACGGCGCAGCCCACCCCCGAACGGCCACCGATGCCGTCTCCCGTGCGCAGGCCGTGGGCGCGACTGCGGCCGCGCCTGGTCGGCCTGGTCATCCTGCTGGTGGTGACCTCGGTGGGCGTCGTGTGGTACCTCTCGATCCGACACAGCGCGCAACTGCTGCAGCAGCAGGTGCAACTCACCGTGGGCGAGATCGCCGCCATCCTCGTCGAGTTCGGCGGGCTCGAGGAGCGGCCGTCGTGGCAGAGCTACGAGCAGTACCTCCAGCGCGTCGTCGGCCACCGCGTCGAGGGGCGCCTGTACGCGCTCGAGGTCGTCTACGTGGCCGCGCTCGATCCGCGCGGAAACATCGGCGCCTTCGCGACGTCGCCGGAGCTGGCGGTCGTGGACGATGACGGCCACTCGTACCCGGTGCGGGACCGTGAGTCGATGCGCCGCCTGCTGTCGGCCATGGGGGATCGCTCGAAGCGGCGCGGCATCATTACCGCGACCGCGGAACTCATCAGCGAGGGGCGAGTGGTGGGCACGCTGAAGATGGGCTGCAGGCGCGAGATCTCCGAGGGCATGGTGGGGGAGATCGTCGGGCGCAGCGCCATCGCCGCCTTCACCGTCCTGCTGCTGGCGGCCGTCATCACGGCCCTGGTGGTGGGCGGCATGGTCGAGCCCATCGAGCGGCTCGCCGCCGACCTGTACGCCGGCGGCGGGGCGGACACGGCCGGTCTGGCCGACGTGGACGAGGCGGAGCAGATCCGGCGAGCGTTGGGGGTGGTCGGGCAGGCGGTGGGCCTCGAGCGCGCCGCCATCGCCACCATCAGCCTGGGTCTGGCACGGCGCGTCGAGGGTGCCCCGCCGCCTGCTCCGCCGGAGGATGCGACATGGCTGTGCGTCACGGCGGCGCGGGGCACGGGCGTCGCCGCCGTGGCCGCCGCCATCGAGGCGACCGCGCGCGAGGCGGCGAGGCAGGATGGCGCACTGGCCGACGTGGGCGGCGGCAGCGTGCTTGCGCTCTGGCCCGGAGAGCGGGACGACGCTCTGCGCGCGCTGCTCTCGGCGCTCGCCATCGCCGATGAGCTTGAGGCCGCCGCGGGGGCGCCTGTAACCATCGCCGTGGGCGCGAGGAAGGATGCTGGGTGCCGGCAGGAAGCAAGGGGAGCGGGGCTGCCCGCCGCGGTGGGAGGCGGAGAGGGCCGCATCCTCATCGGACCCGACGCCCTGGACGATGCTCGCGAACACGTGATCCCGGCAGGCGCGGCGGGGCCAGGGCGGTTCCTCGTCGTGGGCGGCCTGGCCGAGCCCGACGTGCTGAATGGCGTTGCGCGTGAGCCGGATGACTAGCCCGTGTTGTTCGCGTAGGTCGGCCTGCGCCTGAGGCCGTTCGTCAGGCGCAGGTGAGAGCGCGCCCCCGCGCGCTGTCAGCTTCCAGCCCGACATGCATTCAGTCTCAGGGAGGGGGCCTGACGTGATAGATCGGCGCATCGCACATACGTTCGGATGGATGTGGCGCGCGGCGGCCGCTTCGGTGGTCGTCGTCCTCGCGGCGCTGCTGGCCGGCTGCCCGCCGCCTGCCGACAATGAGATACGCGTCACGGTCACGGGCTCCGGCGCGAACGCGCGCGAGCTGACCGGCGAGGAGATCGTCGCCCTCGCGAGACGCGAGGCCGAGTTCTGGTGGTACACGTCATTGCCGGAGAAGCAGGCTCGCGAGTACCTGAAGCGCTTCGAGGCCGACCACCCGTTCATCACCACACACCTGGTCAGGGGCAGCACCTTCGAGATCGTGCGGCGCATCGACCGGGAGCTGGCGCGGGGGCAGGTGCGGGCCGACGCCGTGCACGTGCTGGACCCGGGCGTCTTCGACGACCTGCGCCGCAGGGGAGAGCTGTACGCCTACGACGCGCCGGACGCTCGGCACATCGCCCCGGACTACCAGGAGGCGCGCCAGTGGGCGGCCATGCGCGCCGTTACGGTCTGCATCGCCTTCGACACCACGAGGTTGTCGGCGGATGACGCGCCGCGCACGTGGCCGGAGCTGCTGGACGCGCGCTGGCGGGGATGGATCGGACTCAAGGACGCGCAGACCGGGGGCTCGGCGTACGCCCAGTACTACTTGCTGCGCGAGGAGTACGGGGCGTCGTTCTGGCGGCGCGTGGCGGCGCAGCGACCTCACATGTTCCGCTCCTCGGCCGACACGCTGCGTGCGCTTGCGTCGGGCGAGATCGATCTCGCCGGCGGCATCCTGGGGTACAGCGTCTACCAGGCGGCCCTGGAAGGGGCGCCGGTCGAGGCCGTGTGGCCTGAAGATGGCGTGCCGATGACGGTCGGACCGCTCGCGATCCTCAGCCGCGCGCCGCACCCGCACGCCGCGATCCTCTTCGTGGACTTCGCGCTCTCCAAGGTGGGGCAGCAGGCAATCGTGGACATCAGCGGCTGCTACTCACTCCGCGACGACGTGCAGCCGCCGCCGGGCCGCCCGGCGCTGTCCGAGCTCAACATCCTCGACCAGGATGGCTCGTGGGCGGAGTACCGCACACGGCAAGATCGCCTCCAGTCGGAGTACAGCCGGCTCTTCCATCCCGAGTCCGAATAGCCCCCCGCGGAAGGTAGACCGCCGTCCACCTCGACGCCGCCCACCCGAAGGGACGCGAGCACCGCAATTCGATGGCGCCTGCGTGGAGGTGTCCGCAGCTCGGTCGCGAACACACCGCGCGGGAGCGTGATCATGCTCGTCTGGTCCGAACGACTCCGCGACATGGGAGAGTGCGCGCCACACAGCACGCGCTTCGTCGCAAGCAGGAACGGCGTACGCGTTGCCGCACACTCAGGAGGCGAGACGATGAGGAGACTGACGTCGATGGTGATGGTCCTCGCACTTGCGTGTCTGCTGCCGGCCGTGGCAGGCGAGTTGGATCTCGATGCCAGGTTGATGGGGATGGGCTTCACCAGGGTGGGCGTGGCCGACGGTGCGGACGCATTCCTGTCCAACCCGGCGGGACTGCCCTTCGTGAGGACCTTCGGCACGTCGGACGCGTCGCCGTCGTCGAGCGTAGCTTCGGCCACCGCCTCGGTAGACGAGGGCGCCGACCGCTGGGCCGTGTCGTGGAGCGGCCGCAGCAACGTCGCCACCCAGGGCTGGGGCGCCGGCACCTGGGCTTCCAGTAGCAGCTACACGCGGGCCAGGGGCGTCGCCGTCGGGTATGGCGCGCTGCTGTGCCTGTGTGCCGACTTCACGGGTGGCATCACCCTGTCCCACCAGAGCTGGCAGCAGCGCGACATGTATCCCGACCAGTTCGGGCTCGACAGCGAGAATACGTGGTTCGATCTCGGCCTGATGAAGCGGTTCACGGGCGACGCGCAGACCTGGAAGGTCGGTCTCGTGGCCAATGACGTCACAGACGAGTTCGGCGGGGGCGTGGTCTTCGACTTCGGCGCGTCGGTGGAGCTGCCGAACGGGCTCCTGATCGCGGCGGACGTCAACGACATCACGGAGGAGTTCGACACCACCCTCAACGTCGGCGCCGAGTACCCGGTCCCCGATAGCGGCGCGGTATTGCGCGCGGGCCTGGCCGATGAGGACTTCACGGCGGGCGCCGGCTACCGCTGGCAGAACTGGGAGGTCGGCGCCGCGTGGCTGGACCTCCCGGGCGACGACCGAGCGGTCGTCAGCTTCATAGGCTGCTTCTGAGCGTCACGTCTTCAGGCCACCAACTCAGCCCCTGACCGGCTGCCGAGGGCTGTGTAGCCGGGCGTGGGGGAGGAGAGAGCGGTTGCGGGCGAAGCGCGGCGCCGGAGCATCTTTGCACTCGTATCGGCGCGCGGTTGCGCAGCGCGTCGTCTGTATGGGAGGCGCGGTTTGGGTGTCGGCGGGGCGGCGTACGCTGTCGCCCCGTCTGACCGGGGCAACGCCAACATCTGGTACTGCAGGCAGCAAAGGGAGGCGTAACGATGAGGACTCTGACCTTGACGATCATGGTGGTCGCGCTGGTGGGGCTGTTCGCGGCCTCCGCCGGCGCCGACTTCCCGGGGACGCGCGTGATGGGCATGGGCTTTGCCCGGGTCGGCGTGGCAGACGGTTCCGGCGCGTTTCTCGACAACCCGGCGGGACTGCCGAGAATCCATACCTTCGGCATGAGGCTCTCGCCGTGGCCGATCAGGGCGTCGGCCAACATGTCGGTGGACTCGGATGTGGACCGCTACAGCATCCTGGGCAGCGCCCGCAACAGTGCGAGCACGCAGGGCTTCGGCGCGGGCTACTGGCGCAGCGAAAGCGCCAACTGGGAGGTTGACTACTACGGCGCGGGCTACGGAGCCGAGCTCGGCCTCTTCGGCCTCACCGGCGGCGTGTCGGCCGTCTGGCAGGACATGACGTACACGGGCATAATGCCCGACCAGAACGGCCTCAACGACGACTTCACCATCGTGAACGCGGGCCTGATGAAGCAGTTCGCAGGGCCGTTGAGCACGTGGAGAGCCGGCCTGCTCGCCCGTGACCTCACCGACGAGCTCGGCAACGGAGTCATCTTCGACGTGGGCGCATCCGTCAGGCTGCCCACCGGGCTCCTGCTCGCGGCCGACATCAACGACATCGCCGACGAGATCGACACCAGCCTCAACATCGGCGCCGAGTGGCCTCTCCCGATGACCGCCTTC
>JALGUI010000819.1 GCA_029820915.1 Candidatus Zipacnadia bacterium
GAGCCCCGACGGCCTGAAGTGGGGCGACCTCGACGCCGAGGTGCGCGCGGTAGGGACAACGTGGATGGCCTCGATGGACGTGCTACGGCGGGCGGCCGAGCGCGGCGTCAACCTGATCATCGCGCACGAGCCCACCTTCTGGTACCACGGCACCCCCGCCAAGCCCGAGCTGGCGCAGTGCGAGCGCGACGGAATCGACATCTCGTTCAAGACGGGCTTCCTCGACGAGCACGGCATCGCGGTGCTTCGCGCGCACAACAACTGGGACCCGTACCCGGAGTATGGCATCGAGGCCTGCCTGCGCCCGGTCCTGGGCCTGGGCGAGCCGGTCACGCGGATCGATGACTTCTTCGGTTTGTTCGAGATCGAGCCAACCCGCCTCGGCGACCTGGCCCGGGACTACGGCGCGCGGCTCGACCTGCCGTGCGTGCGGGTGTCGGGCGACACCGATGGCATGGTGTCCCGCTTCGCGCTGGCTTACGGCGCCTCCAGCGGCACGCAGCGCTACTTCCGCTTCCGGCAGGCGGGCGCCGACGCCATCGTGTGCGGGGAGGCGGGGGAGTGGCCCGCGATCCGCCCGGCGCTCGACATGGGGCTGGGCGTAGTCGAGCTGGGCCACGCCGCCACCGAGGAGTTCGGCATGGACGGGCTCGCGCGACTGCTGCGCGAGCACTTCCCGGGCGTGCCCATCGAGCACCTTCCGGCCGAGCCGAGCTACGGCTTCGTGCGGTCGTAGGCGCGCGCTGCACCGGGCCCTTGTTGTCGGCCTCTGTCGTCCGTGACACGGGCGCCCTCGCCCGTGTGTCGTGCCGACAGATCGCGACCTCGCGAACGACTGGCGGAGGGCGCCCGTCGCACGGACGGCAACGAGCATGCGCCCATCGGGCTTGCCCCAGCCTGAGGAGGCCTGCGCCTGCCCCGGCGCGAATCTGGCGGGTACCGCGAGGAATGTGGACTGACCGACCGACGATGCGAGGGAGAACCCATGGACAGGATCGGGCTCATCGCGTTGTGCGCGTTGCTGACGGCCACGATGGCGTGGGGGAAGACCGGCCGCACCTACTACGATGACGAGCTAATGGCCGAGGTCCGCGACAAGATCGCGAGTGAGACCTGGGCCGCGAACCAGGTGACGGCCGCCGAGGCCGCCGCCGAGCGTTGGGTGGCCATGTCCGACCAGGAGCTGTGGGACTTCGTCCCGCCGCCCGGGCAGCTCCGGGCGCTTAACGTGTCCTTCGGCAACGGCTGCCCGGAGCACGGCACGGAGGTGTTCCGGCGCGGGGGCCACTACCCGTGGATCATGAGCGCCGACGAGCCCTTCAAGGTCAAGTGCCCGGTGGACGGTGAGACCTACCCATCCAACGACTTCGAGCCCTGGAACCCCGACGCGTACACGCAGGAGCCGGAGACCGGCCCCGAGCCGATCGACTACGGCGCAGGCTGGGTGGACGAGGAGGGCAAGCGGTACTTCTTCGTGGCCCACTACGTCTTCTGGCACCGCTGGCAGCGAGGTGAAGGACGCCGTCAACTCGCTCGCGCGGGCCTACCTGCTCACCGACGACCCCGTCTACGCCCACAAGTGCGCGGTGCTGGTCTCGCGGATCGCCCGCGACTACAAGCAGCTCGACTACCGCACCCAGGCCTACCACCACAAGTGGCCCTCGGGCATCAACGGGCGCATGGTGGACTACATCTGGATGAACGGGTGGATCAGCAACCTGTCCATCGCCTATGACTCGATCTACCCGCCCGGCGCTCGCGGCCGAGGACGACGCGGAGTTGACCGCCTTCCTCGCCGCTCAGGGCGTCGAGAACCCGCGGCAGTTGATCGAGCAGAAGATGCTCGTGGCCATGGCCGAGGACATCTTCGCCCACTTCATCTGGGGCAACACCGGCATGTACCAGCGCTCGATGGCCGTCCTGGCCATCGTGCTCGACAACGATGACCCGGAGTACGGGCCCACCACCGAGCGGATGCGCGAGTGGCTAATGGGAGGATCCATGGATCCTCGCGGC
>JALGUI010000820.1 GCA_029820915.1 Candidatus Zipacnadia bacterium
TGCGCATCTACGGCGGCAGGCTGGCGCAGGACTTCTCGGCGCCGAAGTGGTGGCGGCAGGTGCTGGGCGAGCTGAGCGCGCTGGGCATCAACCAGACCGCGCCGCTGGTGACCTACGGCCTGACCGCCATCTACCCCACGGAGCTGCCCGAGCTGCACCAGGCGCCGGAGTGGGTGGAGCTGAACATGGACCCGCTGCAGGTGCTGCTCGACACCTGCGCCGAGTTCGACATCGACTGCTACCCGGCGGTCTGGCTGTTCCGCGACGCCACGCCCGAGCTGGCCGAGCAGGTCATCCGCGAGCTGGTGGCGCGCTACGGCGACCACCCGGCCTTCGGGGGCATCGTCCCGAGCGTCGAGGCCAACCCCACGTACGCCATCACCTCCGAGGACTTCGTCGCCCTGTCGCGCGTGTTCAGGGAGCTCAAGCCGGACCTCGGCGTCATGGACTATCCGAACGGGCCGTTCTCGCCGACCATCATGCAGACCATCATGGCGCGGGCGCAGTCCGGGCAGGTGGACATCCAGAACATCCAGTTCCACCCGTCGGATCGCCGCTGGGACGGCAACTTCGCCTTCGCGCGCGGGTTCACGCACCTGGTCATCGGGCTGACGCCGGGGATACGCTCGATCTGCCACACCCACTACAAGTACGGCGGCGGCCTGCGCTGGATACAGCTCGACGACCTGTACCGCGTGCACCAGGCGGCCACCATCACCGCGACGCCGGACGGCACCTCGATCTTCCTGTACACCGGCTGCATGTACGGCGGCGTCTCGGCGGGTGACCTGACCGAGACCATGCCGCGGCGGCTGTCGTGGTACGAGGGCATCCTCGCGGTGCAGCGCATGCTCCCGTACTTCGAGGACGCCGAGCCCGCGAATGCCGTCGCCATCATGATCCCGCGCCACATCCGCGAGTCGAGCCTGGAGCTGATCGCGGCGGCGTACATGCCGCTGGCGGACGCGCACATCGGCACGCACTTCTTCCTTGACCGGACGAACCTCGGCGAGCGCACGCAGGCGCTGATCGTGCGCGGGCTGCAGTGGTGCTCGCCGGAGCAGGCGCGGCTGATCCAGGACTTCGTCGCCGGTGGCGGCGCCGCATACATCATCTACTCGGCCGCCGAGGAGGTCGGCCGGCCCGAGGAACTGACCGCGCGCGCGCAGCAGGTCATCGGCGAGGCCTTCGAGGCGCCGTGGCAGCCCGCGGGCCTCGACCCCGAGTTCGCGGCCGCCATCGGGCTCGACGATGCGACCGGGGTGATCGAGGACCTGGGCCCGCGCGAGGTGAGCTACGGTGAGGGCAGCGTCTACCTGGCGTCGCTGGAGGACGAGCTGCCGGAGGACTTCGTGGCGCAGTGGGCGCGCGACCACGCGCCGGACCGCACCGTGGTACTCGGCCTGAGCGAAGGGTTCGTGGTGGACACCTGGCGCAAGTCGGACGAGAGCACCGACCTGCAGATGGTCATGATCATGGGCACACAGCCGGGAGGGCAGGATTCGTGGTGGACACCTGGCGCAAGTCGGACGAGAGCACCGACCTGCAGATGGTCATGATCATGGGCACACAGCCGGGAGGGCAGGACGATAACGTGGTGGTGAGCCTGGCGAGCGACCTACCCCAGCCGAGCGCCTGGCTGCTCAGGCCCGACAGCGTCCAGCCCTTGCCCGCAAGCGCCGCGGACGGGCGCGTGGAGCTGACGCTGCCGCGGGTGCGCGACGAGTTCAACGCGCTGATCGTCAGCGACAGCACTTACCCGTTCCTCGTGCCCGAGGCGCGCCTGATCCGCTGCCGCACCGGAGAGCCGGTGCAGGTGCGCTTCGGCTTGGTCAACGCGCTGGACCGGCCTCTGCAGGGCCGCGTCGAGATCGCAGCGCCAGCGGGCTGGCCCGCGGCCGAGCCGGCGACCGTGCCCGTGGACCTGCAGGCGGGGTCGTCGGCGGTCGTGGACTGCACGCTGGCCGTCCCCGAGGATGCCGTTCAGGCGCCGCACTTCGTGCGCATCGAGCTGTCGGGCCTG
>JALGUI010000821.1 GCA_029820915.1 Candidatus Zipacnadia bacterium
GGGCATTCCGGCTTCGTCGTTGTAGCGGTAGCCGGTGGCGCCCTTGGGGTCCCAGTCGGCGGCCGCCATGAGCAGCTCGCGCGCCTTCTGGCCATACGCCTCGGCGCCCCCCAGCAGTCGCGTGAAGGCCAGCGTCGCCGCCGAGTTGAGCACCGCGATCGTGTAGGTCCGGTTGCCCCACCATACCCCTCGCCACTCGTCGCTGCCGCGCACGATGCCCTCGCGGTACTTCGAGGGCTCCTCGGTCGGCGGCGGGTCGGCCATGATACGCTCGCACTCGGCGACCAGCGCGTCGTACCGGGGCTTCAGCTCCCCCTGCGCCAGCTCGCGCAGCCGCGGCAGCCCCTCCGGGCGCACGAACAGCCGCGGGTGCTCGTCGGGCACGCGCACCAACAGCTCGCCCCGGTCCGGCATCGGGAAGCGCACCGCATCCTCGAGGATGGTGACGGCGCGCGTCGCGCTCCACTGCGAGCGGCGATTGTCTTCGCCGACGAAGGCCACGCGCCAGAACAGGCGCTCGGCGGGCAGGATCAGCGGCGGGCAGTGGACGCTCAGGTCAAGGCCCTGTGCCTCGTAGACGATGTCGGCGAATGCCTCGTCGCGTGCGACCTCGAGCGCGTAGACGCGCGCGCCCTCCTGCGGCCGCCAGCAGAACCCCGGCGGGTTGGTGGCCGACACGCTCGCGTCGGCGGGCCGGAAGCCCCACTCGCCCGGCGCGGCCGGGGTGTCGTCGAACTCCGCCTGAGGGTGCGCCGCAGTCGCCATCAGCACCACCACCGCCAGTGCGAACATCGCTCGGATCATGCTCGCCCGTCGCACAGGACGGCAAGCCAGCCCCGCCCGCTGCCGGCGCTCCCCACCCGCCCCTACTCCCCCGCGTCGAACGCAGCCACCTGGCCCTGGTCGGTCGTGACCGCGATGCGGCCGCCGATGGCCGCCAGTAACCCCGCGCGGCCCTGGATCGGGCCATTGCCGAGGATCTGCCCGCGCGCGTCCAGCACCACCACGCCCGCGGCTCCCGCCGCTGCCGCGAAGCGCGGCTCGGCGCCAGGCACGAGCGCCAGATCGCTCACGCCATCCGGCAGCGCCGCCCGCCAGATCAGCTCGCCCGCGGCGTCCAAGGCATAGACGTTGGCGCTCTCGGCGGCGCAGACGATCTCGGCCACGCCGTCACCGTCGAGGTCCACCGCCAGGATGCGCGTTGCCTTGTCCCCCACGTTCGCCTCCCACAGCTCCGTCCCGTCGCCATCGTAGCAGATTAGCTCGCCCAGGTCGGTGCCCATGAGGATCTCCGGCAGGCCGTCGCCATCAACGTCCGCCGAGCCCACGGCCGTCTGCTCGGGTCCGAGGCGGCCGCGGTTGAATATGCGCGTCCCGTCGGTATCGATCAGGTTGAGCGTGTAGTAGGCGTTCCCACCCACGATCTCGGGCAGGCCGTCGCCGTCGAAGTCGTCGGCGTAGCCGACCGTGGCCGAGTGGGCGTAGATGACGTTCGCCCACAGCATCTCGCCCTCGCCGTCGTAAGCGATGTACTGCCAGCTCTTGACACCGGCCACGATCTCCGCGATGCCGTCGCCGTCCAGATCGGCCGGCACAATGGTCATGACGTCGCTGGCGATGCCGCGGAAGCGCGGCGGCTCGACCTGCCAGAGTGGCTCGCCGTCGGCCGAGAGCAGGCCCAGCCGGGCCGCCTCCGTGCCGTACGCCACCTCCGCCCGCCCGTCCCCATCGACATCCGCGCAGGCCACCGTGTTGATGCGCGAGCGATTCTCGATGGTGAGCGTCCACAGCACTCGCCCGTCGGCGTCGAAGGCACGGAGCTGGCCCGAGGCCGACGCGGCCACGATCTCCGCCGCTCCATCGCCGGTCAGGTCACCGGTGGCGATGGCGGTGACTTCAGGCATGGCGCCGGGCCGTGTCCCGACGACCCGGACCTCCGCGAGGTACACGCTCGAGTCATCGCGCGCGGGCGAAACCGTGAGGCGAAGCTGCCGCGCGCGCTGGTTGACGGGCGCCTCCACGATCGTGTTGACGTTCCCGCCCCAGCGCTGTGTGCCGGTCTCCTCGAAGGGCGCCTCGATCGCGCGCACATCGTCCGCGAAGCCGTCGCTGCTCAGCTCGAGGTGGCGCTCGCCGATGTCCCAGCCGTCGTTCATGTGCCACTCGCGCAGCTCGACGCTGCTGATCTCGATCTCCG
>JALGUI010000096.1 GCA_029820915.1 Candidatus Zipacnadia bacterium
TTGCTGCCGGACGTCCCGGCGACGAAGACCTCGGTGTCGAAGCCCGAGTGCCTCACCCACGCGATTCGGCAGCCGTCGTGACGCCAGGTGGGCCGGTCGTCGTCATCGCTGTGGGTGATGACCGCCGTCTCGTCGCTGCCGTCGGCCTCCATGCGGTAGATCTCGTAGTTGCCGGTCCTGTTGGAGCTGAAGAGGATGTCCGGATCCGAGCCCAAGGGTGACCAGTCGGGGTTCATGTTGTTCCCCACGGCACTGGCCAGCGTCACCTCGCCGGTGCCATCCTCGAACGCCGCACGGATGAAGTACTGGCACGTCTGGAACGAGTGGTACGCGAGGCGTCGCCCGTCGGGCGACCAGGTGGGGGCGCAGTCATCGTCGGCGTTGTTCGTGACCGACCTGATGGTGGACCCGTCGGCGTTCATGGTCATGATCTCGCTGTCCTGCGCCGGCCAGCGCCGCTCGAAGGCGATTCGGGTGCCGTCCCTGGACCACTCGGGAGCCTTCTCGGCCGCTCCGTTGTTCGTGATCTGGATCGGGTTGCCGCCGTCGAGGTCGCAGACCCAGATATCGTAGTAGCCATCACGGTCGCTGGCGAAGACGATGCGGTCGAGCAGGGCCTGGGAGGCGAGGTAGTCGATCTGGGCGCCATGGAGGGCGACGAAGGCGCAGTCGCCGGTGGGGTTCCCGACGGACTCGGCCTTGAAGCCGCCGGTGCTGGCCGGCCGAACGAGCATGGGACCGACCTCGAGCGTCTGACTTGCGCCGCCGGTGGGAGGCCCGGGGACGGGCGACACCGTCGGCACGCCACCGCCGCCGCACCCGGCCAGTGCGATTGCGCCGGCCAGAAGGCAGGCGGCGAACAGGTGTCTGGTCATCTCTGCGCACCTCCGAGCGCGCCTGTGCGCGATCGTCACCGCCACACGGTCGGATTGCCCTCGGCGTCGAGCGTCACCCGCGTCGCGCCGGCGGGCGCGACGTCGCGGCCCTGGGCGTCGAAGACCGCACTGAAGTCGCCCTCCACCACCAGGCGATCGCCATCACTGGACTGCCGCACCGGCCTGGCGCGGCCCGTTGCCCCTGGGTAGCTCGAGTCATCCACCACAAGCGCGGAGACGAGCTTGCCCGTCATGACGTCGAAGTACAGCACCACCGCACCGGCATCGAGCCCGTCGAGGTCCCAGACGCTGGGTTCGTAGCCGCGGCCGGCGTCCTCGCGCAGGTTGACGATCTCGTTGGCCTCGATCAGGACACCGACGAGTCGTGGCCCTAACGCCGGACTCGTGTGCATTAGCGGCTCGACCTCAATGCTGCCGACGTCGGCGGGCCTCACGCCGATGCGCACGAAGTTGCGGTAGCCGTCCTCGTCGAAAGCGCAGATACCGGCGTAGGCGCTCGACCAGACCGGGTCCAGGCCACCCCAGTCGGAGCCCGGCGGCCCGATGAGCACGCGCTCGGTCTGCATGGTGGGGCTGCCCAGGTGGGGGAACTGGTCATCGGCGCTGTTCTTCGTGACCCGGAAGGCGCCGTAGGGGGCGCCGGTCTCCTGCAGCCAGATGTCGTCGCCGCCCTGCCGGTCGCTGGTGAAGGCGATCCAGTTGCTGTCGCCGGACCAGACGGGATGGCCATCCCAGCCGGGCCTGTTGGAGAAGCTGCGCGGGCTCGAGCCGCTGGATGTCGCGATGAACACCTCGTCATCGCCGCCGAGGTTCCGCTGCCACGCGATCTCAGTGCCGCGCTGGTTCCAGGCCGGGTAGTCGTTGGGGTCACAGTTGCTGGTGAGCTGGGTCTGGTTGCCGCCGTCGGCGTCCATCTTGAAGACTTGGTAATTGCCCCCGGTCACCCGGGAGAAGACGATCTTGGGGTCCGAGGCCCTCCGAGACCAGTCGGGATAGCCATCTGAGGCGGAGTGGTTGGTCAAGTTCGTCTCCCCGCTGCCGTCGTCGTAGGCGGAGTAGATCTCCCAGTTGCCTCTGAGCGTGCCGAAGGCGACGCGCCTGCCGTCGGGCGACCAGGTCGGATCACGGTCCTTGTACGTGTTGCTGGTGACCGACCTGATGGTGGAGCCATCGGCATTCATGGTCATGATCTCGTCGTCCTGGCCGGTCCACTTGCGGTCGAAGGCGATGCGGGTGCCATCCGGGGACCACTGGGGACGGCTCTCCTGGGCCGCGTTGTTGGTGAGTTGCACCGGGTTGCTCCCGTCGAGGTCGCACGCCCAGATGTCGAAGAAGCCGTCGCGATCGCTGGAGAAGACGATGCGGTCGAGCAGGGCCTGGGAGGCGAGGTAGTCGATCTGGGTGCCATGGAGGGCGACGAAGGCGCAGTCGCCGGCGGGGTTCCCGAGGGACTCGGCCTTGAAGCCGCCGGTGCCGGCGGGCCGGACGACCATCGGCCCGACCCGGAGGGTCCCCGGGGGGTCGTCCGGGCCCGTGGGCCCGGGACCGACAGGACCGGCGCCGCCGCAGCCGGCAACGACGAGGGTCATCCCCAGGAGCGCTGCCATCGCGGCGTACCTGCCCATGCCATGACCCCTTTCCGGACCGGTGGCCCCCGGACTCACCACATGGCGACAATCGTTCCCCGCGTGTCGAGCCGGAGTGCGGCCCGCCGTCGCGCTTGGCGAGGACCGGAACCAACTCATCCGTCCCGGCGTCCACGCACATCACGATGGCGCCGGCCTTGAGCGGGTCACTATACCAGTTCGCCGGTTCTTGGCCACATCCTGCGTCCTTCGTGAGATTCCCAACCTTACCGGCCCCGCCTCACACCGGGAGCCGGCATCATGGCGGCAGCCGGCGCTCGCGGAGGCGATCCCGCAGGCGCCCGAGTACGCCCGCTGGGGCGAGCTCCGTTACCCGGCATGGCGAGGAGTCCAGGAGGCGATGTGGGCCTTCCTCAACGACTGCTTTCCCCCGATCGCGGCGGGGATTACAGGGATCTATCGTGCAGTATTCGCGTAGGTCGGCCTGCGTCTGATCCCGCCGGCGGGCGGGATCAGACGCAGGTGAGCGCGCGCGCGCGCTCTCAGCTTCCAGCCCGACATGCATTCCGGGCGGCGTCAGACTGCGACGCAGTCTGCGGAACGCCGCCCCTCCTGACGACCACGGCAGGGGCCGGGCGGCGTCAGACTGCGACGCAGTCTGCGGAACGCCGCCCCTCCTGACGACCACGGCAACTGCCGGGCGGCGTCAGACTGCGACGCAGTCTGCGGAACGCCGCGCCTCCGGACGACAACGGCGTGCCGCGCTGGAAGCCCGGCCTACGCGAGGGGGGCGGCGTTGTCGCCATCCTGTGAGCCCGGGCCGCAGGACAACCTGCGCGGCCCCCGCCTTGAACTCCAGGCGCCCCCGCGCCACACAGAGGACGGAACGAGAGTGATTCGGCGATTGGGGTTGACACAGACGGGCGGCACCGGTATAGTAATAATGCGCATATTCGAATACTCAGATAACCCGACAAGGCGGACGGAGCCATGCCGGCGACGCGGCGCGATAGCGCGGCGACAACCGAGCAGGCACGGCGTGACGACGTCGCCTGCTGCGAGCGATTGGCCACGGTGTTTCGCGCTCTCGGCAACCCCACGCGCCTGGGCATCCTGCGGCGCGCTGCGGACGGGCGCATGTGCGTGAGCGAGCTGCAGGACGAACTCGGGCGTAGCCAGCCCAACATCTCCCAGCACTTGGCGGTGCTGCGCGACCGAGGCGTGGTCGTGTCCGAGCGGGAAGGCAACCGGGTGTGCTACCGCCTCGCCGACCCTCGCCTCCGCGAGTTGATGCAACTCGCCCAGGAGATGTTCAGCCCGGAGAACGGACAGTAGGCCGACGAATCGGCCGACCGACCAGGGAGGTCCACAATGCCGCTCTACGAGTACAAGTGCAGTGACTGTGGAGAGCAGTTCGAGACGCTCGTGACATCGCGCGACAAGGCCAACAAGGCGACGTGCCCGTCCTGCGGATCGGGCAAGACGGAGCGAATGCTGTCCACGTTTGCCGTGGGCAAGCCGAGCGCACCGGCATCGTCCTGCGCGACCGGCACGTGCCCGCTGTAGCGTAGCGCACGGATACCGTTCAAGTTACCGGACGCCCCCATTCGGGGCGTCCTTTGTTGGGAGTGACCTCAATGAGGGCCCTCTTCACGGGACGCACCGTCCCCATCATTTCCCTCGTGCTGGTCGTAGTCGCGTTCGTCGTGCTGACGACGGGCTGCGGCCGGCAGGAACAGGCGCAGGCAAGAGACATCGAGGAGGTCGAGATGGAGCAGGCGAGTGAGCAGGAAACCGAAGTCGCGCGTGGCGAGATCGTGGCGGTGACCGAGGCGGACTTCGAGGCGGAGGTGCTGCAGGCGTCGGTGCCCGTGCTCGTTGACTTCACCGCCGACTGGTGCCCGCCGTGCCACATGTTGCACCCGACGCTCGAGAAGATCGCCGCGGACTACGCTGGGCGGGCCAAGGTCGTCCAGGTAGACGTGGACCGCGCTTCGGGCCTGGCGAGGCAGTACGGCGTGCGCAGCATTCCCACGCTGCTCGTGATCGAGGACGGCAAGGTGGTAGACCAGACGATTGGCCTGCAGCCCGAGAGCCAACTCAAGACGATGCTGGACGGGGCGATCGGGTAGACGCACCGCCTCGCAAGCCAGGATAGAGCGCGGGCCGGCTACGAGAGTCGGCTTGCGCTCACTTCATGTACGGGCCCCGTGCCGCCGGCCGCGGCGGAGTCGTCGGGCTGGAAGCCCGACCTACGCGTGTCGTCGGGCAGGAAGCGCGGCCGACGCGTGTCGTCGGGCAGGAAGCGCGGCCGACGCGTGTCGTCGGGCAGGAAGCGCGGCCGACGCGTGTCGTCGGGCAGGAAGCGCGGCCTACGCGGGCGCAGGACCGACGGCCCGACCGGCGAATGACCTCCTGACGCCGACCATCAGCCGCACGCCGTCAGGAGGACCGCCCATGCGCAGCACACTCGCGCTGATCGCGCTCGGCGCGCTCATCGCCACCTGCGCCGCCGCGCAGACGGAGCACTTCACGAGCGTCACGGAGTACCTGCCCGAGGGCTACCCCGCCGACGGCTCGGTGGACCTCACCGAGCCCCTGCTACGGGCCTTCGCGGAGTGTCCGGCCCTCTACTTCCCCGGCAGCGACGACCCCGAAGTCCCCGTGATCTACGCCTCGCGGACCGGGCTGGTGTCGCAGGAGAACGCCCGCATCGTCTTCGGCCCCAACACGCTGCTGCGGCGCCTGGCCAGCGAGGGGGCGATGATCCGCCTCGAACCCGGGGCCAGCATTGACGGCTGTGTGCTCGACGGCAGCAAGTACTCCCACTGGCCGGAGTTCCAGGACCTGGGCAAGGGCGACTACGGGATCCAGACGACGGTCGGCAACGTGGTGACCGACTGCTTCGTGTACAACAACCCGGGCATCGCCTTCGGCGGCTGGTGCCACGAGTGCACCTTCGTGCGCTGCCGGGCCGAGAACGTGGGCTACATCGACGTGAAGTTCGGCGCCGACTTCTACCAGGGCGCGCGGGACAACTGGTCGGGCGACGGCTTCTACGTGCGCGGCCGCGGCAACGTGGTGCGCGAGTGCGTGGCCTACGACTGCTTCCGCTGGGACCTGTGCGCGTCGCACGGAGCGACCCAGGGCTGCACCTTCGTGGACTGCCGCGGCGGCGACGTCAACTGGCGCAGCTACGGCTTCGTGGACATCGAGGGCTCGATGGCCAACAACCGCCTGATCCGCTGCCACTCACCCAACTCGCGCATGAGCATCTCGAGCCCGCACACCCAGCTCATCGACTGCGTGATGGCCGGTCTCAACGCCTACCACGCCGACCACCTGACCGTGCGCGGCTGCACGATCACCGCCGAGGGCATGATGCTGGGCCAGCCCACGCAGGAGGACGAGTACGGTGGCGCCTCACCGATCATCACCGGCAACCGCATCTTCATGGCGCAGGTCGCGGGCCGGCACGCTCCCGAGGCCCTGCACGTGCGGAGCGAGGACGGCACGGGGATCATCGACGGCAACATCATCTACGCGTACGAGGCCGAGGGCGAGCGCACCGAGCCCATCCTGGTCGAGGGCTGCGAGGCGGGCGACAACCCGGTGGTCTACGGCCGGTGGCACGCCGAGGAGGCCTACGTGCAGCCGCGGCTGACCCGCGGCTGGGTGGACTGGGACCACATCGCCGCGCACAAGCTCACCGTGTTCGAGCAGCAACTCGCCGGGGCGCTGCCGGAACTCGGCATCGAGGGCGAGCCGGCGTGGGGCCACATCATCATCGGCGAGGTGCCCTTCGCCTTCGACCCCGACGACGCGGGCATCGGCGCGCAGTGGTTCCTGCCTGACAACCGCCCGAACACGCGCGCGGTGCGCGTGGGCTGGCCGTGGAACAAGCAGGTGGGCGACATCTACCAGCCGGGCTGGTACTTCATCGACTTCGACGTACCCGCCGAGCACGCGGGCAAGCAGGCGTGGCTGTACTTCGGGGCCGTCGATACGCACGCGACGGTGTGGCTCAACGGCGAGCGCCTCGGCGAGCACGACGACTGGGACGAGCCCTTCAGCTTCGAAGTGACGGGGAAGCTGACCGCGGGCGCGAACCACCTGACGGTGCGCGTCACCACACCGGGCGGCCTCGCGGGCATCTACAAGCCGATAGCGGTGGTGGTGGAGTAGCGGCCGGGATCGGCGACGGCCGGGCGGCGTGGGAACGCCGCCCCTCCTGACGGCAAACGGCCGGACGGCCACGGCAACAGCAGACGACCGCACGCACCGTGGTGCGGACGACCTCGTCCGCACGCCGTTCGCGACGACAACGACCGGGCGGGAACGTAGTCCCGCCCCTCCGAACGGCCACGGCAACGGCAGGCGGGCGCGAGTGCGACGCACTCGCCCAGGTCCCCGCCTTACAGCACCGCACGAAACCAGCGGGCGCGTGTCGGTCAGTACGTCCCGTACTTCAGCGCGGCGTCGAGGTAGGCCTCGCAGCAGCGGATCGTGTGCTCGAGCTGCTCGGCGGTGCGGGCCGAGCCCGTGCCCGCGCCGCCGCCGGTGGTGCGCAGCGCGAAGCCCCCGCCCGGCGCCGCCGCCTCGATGGCGACGCGCACCTCCTCCGCCACGTCCTCGGGCTCGTGGAAGATCCAGCCCTGGGAGGCGATGTTGCCGCACAGCATCATGCGGTCGCCCACCAGGCGCTTGGCCTCGGCGAGGTCGCAGTTACCGTAGGGCGGGGGTTCCAGCGGCTCGACGGCGTCGATGCCCATCTCGCTGAAGCGCTCGAGGTAGGCCATGCAGCTCCCGTGGCAGTGCGCGCGGAAGCGGCCGCCGTGGGCGTGGGCGAGGGCGTAGACGCGACTGTCGTAGGGGAAGACGAACTCCTCGAAGTGCTCCCATCCCAGCCACGGCGTGATGAGCATCTCGTGAGCGTAGCTGATGAAGTTCGGGCCGATCCCGGCTTCGAGCATGGCCTCCAGCCCGCGCATCACGTAGTCATTCGTGACCTCGAGGAAGCGGTGCATCAGCTCCGGCTCGGTGCGGAACCACGAGTAGGCCTCCTCCATGGCTGCGTGACGCACGAGCGTGCCGAGTGGGTGCAGCAGGCCGACGAGCAGCACGCCGCCGTCGCCGACGCTCGCGCGCGTGCGCGCGAAGGCATCGGTGAGAGGCGGGCGCGGCTCCAGCGGGACGCTGAGCAGTCGCTGGAGGTCGGCGGGCTCGGCGATGTAGCGCTTCTCCCAATGGTAGTCCTCGACACCGGTCTCGAAGCGGGGGCGGCGGATGATCCCCGTGAACTCGCCCGCGGGCGTGGTGATGGTGCGCTCGATGCGCTCGAACTCGCCGGTGTCCTCGATGACGCGCTCGGCGTGCGTGGCCGGCTGGCCGAGGAAGCCCCAGTCGTAGCCGGGCGCGCCAAAGAAGTTGTCGGCGTGCTCGTCGGCGAGGCGCACGAGCCGCTCGGCACTCGGGTGCTCGCGGGCGATGGGGTCGAGGCCGAGCTCGATGGGCACGCGGTCGGGCTCGCGGAACGACCACGCGGTCTCGAGGCGCTCGCGGTGGGTCATGGTGCCTCCCTGCGGTCGGCAGCTACCAGCTGCAAGCTGCAAGCAAACGGCAACGGCTGCTGTACTGTAGGGCGGGGACCCGCGTTGTGTTCAGAAAGCGCGCTCATCGCCGCATTGAGCCGCGAGATTGCGCACAGCGGTCCATGAAGGCGTGTGATCGTGGAGGAACACTCCTTCTTGAACACAACCCAGGTCCCCGCCCTCAGGCGGATGGTGGGGTCGGGAACGGGGATCGGCTCGATCAGGTGCAGCACGCGGTCGCGCATCTCGACGACGAGGCGGGTGAAGCGAATCGGGTAGTCCACGACCCCGTCGCCGCCCGTGCACAGCCAGTTGCGCCTCGGCGGCCCGTAGAAGCCGCTTGCGTAGCGGAACGGAAGCTCGACCGACAGGTAGTTCCAGCCGTCGAAGTTGATGAACGTCAGCCGTCGAAGTTGATGAACGTGTTGCACTCCCAGTCGCCGACGCTCCACCCGCCCTCCGACGCGCCGATGCTGTAGAAGCGCTCGCCCGCCGCATCCTCGAACTCCCAGAAGACCCGGCCCCAGCAGGAGTTGCCCCTCACCCACAGCCCGACCGCCGTCGGCTCGCCGGGAGCAGTTGCGTTGCCCGTCGCCTCGAGCACCACGTAGCGCGAGAGCGGCCACGGGACGTCGGGCTGCGGGTAGAGCGTCAGTTCCAGGGCTCGTCCCATCCGGTCGTCGGGCACGACTCGCAGGTCGATGTCGCCGAGCGTGCGCGGGAAGTCGAAGTGCATGGTGTCGAGCTGCTCGTCGGG
>JALGUI010000097.1 GCA_029820915.1 Candidatus Zipacnadia bacterium
CGGGTAGTCGTCCAGGGCGCCGTTGTTGGTGAGGTTGGTGGGCGATCGGCCATCGTCGGCCATCGAGTAGACCTCCCAGTTGCCGTCGCGGTTGGTCTCGAAGGCAAGGGCCTCACCGTCCGGCGACCAACTGGGATAGGCGTCCGAGGCGGAGTTGTTGGTGAGGGCGGAGGGACTGGAGCCATCCGCGTTCATCACGACGATCTCCTTGTCCTGAGCCGGCCAGGCCCGTGCCAGCGCGATGCGCGTGCCGTCGGGTGACCAGGCAGGGTCGGCCTCGGCGGCGGTGTTGTCGGTGATGTGATTCATGCCGGAGCCATCGAGGTTGCAGACCCAGGTGTCGAAGTAGCCGCCGCCGTCGCGTTTGCTCACGAAGACGATGCGGTCCAGCAGCGCCTGCGAGGCCAGGTAGTTGATCTTGGCGCCGTGGATGGCGACGACTGAGTGTACATGCCCCACTCGTTGGGGATGCTCTGTACGGTGAAGCCGGCGGTGCTGGCGGTTCGGATAAGCATGGGTCCGACCTGCTGCTCGGTGACGCCCGCGCCGCCGTCGTCCGGCGGGGGCGCGATGGGGCCGTCGCCACTGCCGCAGCCCGCCAGCACGACGGCGAGCGCGAGAAGCGATACCAGCCAGTGCGTTCTGGTCATCCTGACCATCCTCCATATCGTGCGCGTAATCGGCGCTCAGTCGAGCACCGTGATGCTCCCATCTGCGTCGAGCGTCACGCGGGCGGTGCCGTCCGGCGCGACGTTGCGGCCGTCGGCGTCGAAGACCGCGCTGAAGTGGCCCTCGACGATCAGCCGGTCGCCCTCGACGCGCCGGGTGACGCCGGCGCCGGGCGATCCCACGGCGGACGGGTAGGTCGCGTCATCGAGTGCGAGCACCGAGATGAGCTTGCCGGAGTAGGGGTCGAAGTACAGGATGACGGCGGTGGCGCCCAGCGGGTCGAGGTCCCAGACCTTGGGCTCCAGACCGCGGCCGGCATCCTCGCGCAGATTCACGATCTTGGCGGCCTCAACAGCCACCCCAGCGGGCCCGGCGGGGCCGCCGTTGATGGCGGGCCTGCTCAGTGGCGAGATGTCAAGCGTGTCCACGTCGATGGCGCGGATGCCGATGCGGACGAAGCTGCGGTAGCCGTCGCCGTCGAAGGCGACGATGCCCGCATAGGCCGAGGCCCAGACCGGGTCGTTGCCGCCCCAGTCGGAGCCGGCGGGGCCAATCAGCACGCGGTCGGCCTGCATGGTGGGGCTGCCCAGGTGGGGGGAGTCGTCCACCACTGTGTTGTGGGTCAGGGCGAACTTGCCGTAGGGCTCATCGGTCTCCTGCAGCACCAGGTCGCAGTCGCCGGTGGCGAGGGACACGTAGCAGATGAAGCGGCCGTCCGAGGACCAGGACGGCCTCGTCTGAACCCCCGGAGACGCCGAGAAGCTGTAGGGGGTGCCGTAGCTGATGCCACCCACGAAGACATCATGAGTGTACTCGAAGGCCATCCGATCCCCCTGTGGGCTGTGGTTCGGGTAGTATTCGGTGCCGGGCGTAAACGTCCGGCGGCCTACACTGGTGCCGTCGGGGTTCATCTCGTAGATCTCGTAATGACTCACGTCGCGGGTCGAGCAGAACAGGATCGTCGGGTCAGTGAACTGCGGTGACCAGTCCGGATAGAGGTCGGCGGCGCCGTTGTTGGTGATGTTGGTCTGGGCGCTGCCATCGCGGAACATCGTGTAGATCTCGTAATCGCCATCGCGAAGGCTTGCGAAGGCGATTCTCCGGCCCACGGGCCCAAAGCTCGGGTACATATCGTGCTCGGTGTTGGTGGTGAGCGCGTGGATGCCGGAGCCGTCGGCGTTTATCAGGATGATCTCATAGTCCTGGAGGGACCATAGGCGCTCAAAGGCGATCTGCGTGCCGTCCGGGGACCAGCACGGCGCGTCCTCATTGGCGTTGTTGGCGGTGAGTTGCACGGCGTTGGAGCCGTCGAGGTCACAGACCCAGATGTCACCGCCCGATCCACCGTCGCGCATGCTGCTGAAGACGATGCGGTCGAGCATGGCCTGGGAGGCCAAGTAGTTGATCGTCGAGCCGTGCAGGGCGACGAGCGAGATGCCGTCCTGAACCGGGATCTCCTCGGCGACGAAGCCGGCGGCACTGGCGGTGCGGATGACCAGCGGGCCGACCTGGTGCGCGCTCGAGCCGCCACCACCCGCGGGAGGGCCTGGGGCGGGGGAGACCGGCGCCACCTCGTTGCCCCCGCAGCCGACGAGCACGAGTGCTCCCGCGAGCAGGCAGGCGGCCAGCAGGTGTCTGGCCATCATCATGTCCCTCCAGAGTGCACGGATTGGCACTGCTCACTGCAGCACGGTTGCGTTGCCGTCCCGGTCGAGCGCCACACGAGTGGCGCCGTCCGGCGCGACGTCGCGGCCCTCGGCGTCGAAGACCGCGCTGAAGTCGCCCTCGACGACGAGGCGGTCTCCCTCGACGCGCGGCCTGACCGCGTCCTCCATCGCACCCACCCCGCTCGGGTAAGCGCTGTCGTCCACCGCTATCACGGACACGAGCTTGCCGGTGGTGGCGCTGAAGTAGAGCATGACGGCCCCGGCGTCGAGTGCGTCGAGCTGCCAGACCGTCGGATCGCACCCGCGGCCGGCGTCCTCGCGCAGGTTCACGATCTCATTGGCCTCGACCAGCACGCCGACGGGCGGGCCGCCGCACTGCGCGCTGCCCACGAGTGGCGTCACCTGCAGGCTGCCCACGTCGGCGGGGCGGATGCCGATGCGCACGAAGTTGCGGTAGCCATCATCTCCGAAGGCCACGACCGCCGCGTAGGCGCTGGCCCAGATGGGGTCGAGGCCGCCCCAGTCGGAGCCGGGTGGGCCGATGAGCACGCGCTCGGTCTGCATGGTCGGGCTACCCAGGTCAGGGTAGTCATCCTCGCCGACGTAATCCGTGACCCGGTAGGCGCGGTGCGGGAGGTCGGCCTCCTGCAGCCAGATGTCACGGCTGCCCGTCCGGCTGCTGGCGAAGGCGATGAACTGCCCGTCACTGGACCAGGCCGGAACGCGGTCGATGTAGGGATCGTTGGAGAAGCGGCACTCGTCCGTACCGGTATCGCTCAGTGTAAAGATCTCGTAGTCACCGCCTACTATCCTCTGCACCGCGAGGCTGTCGCCTCGCGGGTGCCAGGAGGGCGCGAAGTCCGGATCAGTGTTGGTGGTGACCGACCACTGAGCGGTGCCGTCGGTCGTCATCATGTAGACCTCGTAGTCGCCACCCCGGTCGCTGCAGAAGGCGATCCGCTGATTCGCGGTGCCGGGAGACCACTCGGGGTACTGGTCGTTGCTCGGGTGGGTGCTCAAGTTCCTCGGGTTGCTGCCGTCATCGTACATCGCATAGATCTCCCAGTTGGCGCCCGGCCTGCAGTTGAAGGCAATGCGCCTGTCATCGGGGGACCAAGTCCCGAAGGCGTCCGGGTAGGTGTTCGAGGTGAGCGTCACAATGGAGGATCCGTCGGCGTCCATGGTCATGATCTCAGAATCCTGGGCTGGCCACTGGCGATCGAAGGTGATGCGCGTCCCATCTTGTGACCACTCAGGGCGGAGCTCGGTGGCCCCGTTGTTGGTGATCTGGGTGACGCCGGACCCGTCGATGTTGCACATCCAGATGTCGTTGTAGCCATCGCGTTCACTGGCGAACACGATGCGGTCCAGCATCGCCTGTGACGCCGCGTAGTCGATCTGGGCGCCCCACATGGCGACGAAGGCACACTCGCCCTGCGAGTCGATGTGCTCGACCGTGAAGCCGGTCGTGCTGGCGGGCCTCACCAGCATCGGTCCGACCTCCATCGTTCCTGCCGAGCCGCCTCCGCCGCCGGGGGCCGGAGGAACAGGTGCGAGCGTCTGGCCTCCGCCGCAGCCGGCCAGCACGACCATCCCGACGACTATCGCCACCAACAGCACATGCAGAATGCGCATGTCACATCCCTTCCCTTTCGTGTGACGTCCCGGTCTGATGCTATTGCGCGGCAAGTACTGCACCGTCAGCACCGAGCGTCACGCGGGCGGCGCCATCGGGCGCGACGTTGCGGCCCTCGGCGTCGAAGACCGCGCTGAAGTCGCCCTCGACGATCAGCCGGTCGCCGTCGGCGCGCTGGGTGACGGCGGCGCGGGGCGAGCCGGCGGCGGACGGGTAGTTGGCATCGTCGAGCGCCAGCACCGAGACGAGCTTGCCGGTGTCGGGGTCGAAGTACAGCATGGCGGCGGTCACGCCCAGGGGGTCGAGGTCCCAGACGGTGGGCTCGCGCCCACGGCCGGCGTCCTCGCGCAGGTTCACGATCTTCGTCGCCTCCACGACCACTCCCGCGGGGCCGCCGCCGTTGATCGCCGGCCGGCTCAGCGGCGAGATGTCCAGGCTGCCCAGGTGGGCCGGGGAGATGCCGATGCGCACGAAGCTGCGGTAGCCGTCTCCATTGAAGGCGACGATGCCCGCATAGGCCGACGCCCAGATCGGGTCGTTGCCGCCCCAGTCGGAGCCGGGCGGGCCGATGAGCACGCGGTCGGCCTGCATGGTGGGGCCGCCGAGATCCGGGTCCTCCTCCCACAGACTGTTGTGCGTCAGGCGGAACTTGGCCCACGGGCTCTCAGTCTGCTCAAGCACGAGTTCGTCGGCGCTCCCGGACGCATCAGACTGATAGCAGATGAACCGGCCATCGGATGACCAGCACGGCCGCTTCTGAATCCCCGGTGACGCGGAGAAGTTGTAGGGGGTGCCGGAGCCGACGTTGCGCACGAACACGTCGGGGTAGGTGTCGTAGGCCATCCGGCTCTGCGTCGGGTGGTATCTGGGGCAGCGCTCCTGGGCGGACGCAGTGGTCGTGCGCTGCACCTGGTTGCTGCCGTCCTCGTTCATCTCATAGATGTCGCCGGAGCCGGTCCGAGCGCTGCAGAAGAGGATGGTGGGGTCGTCGAGCCTGGGGGACCAGTCGGGCTCGGTATCGTCGCTGGCGTGGTTGGTAAGATTGGTGGCCCCGCTGCCGTCGAGGAAGGCGGCGAAGATCTCGTTGTTCCCGCTCAGGTCCCGCTCAAAGGCGAGCCTGCGCCCCGCAGGTCCGAAGGTGGGGCTGTCCTCCTTGTTCGTGTTATTGGTGACCGCGTAGACTCCCGAGCCGTCGGCGTTGATCATCATGATCTCGCGGTCCTGCCCCGACCACCCCCGGACGAAGGCGATCTTGGTGCCATCAGGTGACCAGCGGGGGCAGAACTCATAGGCGGCGTTGTCGGTGAGCTGCACGCGGTGGGAGCCGTCGAGGTTGCAGACCCAGATGTCCGGTGACATGTCCCCATAGCCAAAGACGATGCGGTCGAGCATGGCCTGAGAGGCCAGGTACTCGATGGTGGAGCCGTGCAGGGCGACGAGCGAGATCTGGGCGTTGGTGGGGATGTCCTCGGCGACGAAGCCGGAGGCGGAGGCGGTGCGGACCACCAGCGGCCCGACCTCGTGGGTGGCGACGTCGCCGCCGGGCGGACCAGGTGACGGGTCAGGGGTCAGCGGGCTCTCGCCCGAGCCACAGCCGACCAGCACGATGGCAAGGGCGGACAGGACGAGCAGCAGGATGGCGCGCGACATCGTGACCACTCCTTGTAGCGGCGTGCGCTCAGATTGCGTTGACGGCGCCATCGGCGCCGATGGTGACTCGTGATGATGCGCCGGCCACGCGGTGGCCGGATGCGTCGAAGACGGCGGGGAAGGTGCCGCTGACGAGAAGGTCGGCACCCTCAGCGCGTTCGGTCACGGCGGCGCCCGGTGAGCCCGTGGCCGACGGGTAGGTCGCGTCATCGAGCGCGAGCACTGAGATGAGCTTGCCGGTGCGGGTGTCCAAGTAGAGCACGGCTGCGGTGAGGTTGAGCGCGTCCAGGTCCCAGACGGTGGGGTCGAGACCCCGGCCGGCGTCCTCGCGCAGGTTGACGATCTCGTTGGCCTCGACCAGGAAGCCAACGGGTCGGGCCTGGCCGATACACACGGAGGGCTGCGCCAGTGGCGTGATCTCGAGGCTGCCGAGGTCGGCGGTGCGGACGCCGATGCGGACGAAGTTTCGGTAGCCCCCGCTGTCGAAGGCGACGACGCCGGCGTATGCGCTGGCCCAAATGGGGTCGAAGCCGCCCCAGTCGGAGCCGGGCGGGCCGATGAGCACGCGCTCGATCTGCATGGTGGGGCTGCCCAGGCAGGGGTCTACATCAGTGTCGGTGTGCGTGGTGACCTGGTAGGCCCGGTAGGGATGGTTCGTTTCCTGCACCCAGATGTCGCTGTTGCCGGCGCGCTGGCTGACGAAGGCAACCCAGCGGCCATCGCCGGACCAGGACGGCTCGAAGTCCTGGTTAGGATGATTGGTGAAGTTGCGCTGGTGGGTGCCTGCCGATGACATCAGGAAGATGTCGTAGGTGCCGACGGAGCGTTCCCACGCGATCCCAGTGCCGAACGCATTCCAGACGGGCGCGTCGTCCGTCGTCGTGTCGTTGGTGAGCCTGGTGGGCGGGCCGCCATCGGCGCCCATGGTATAGACCTCGCCGGCGGCGTGGTCGCGCTCTGACACGAACACGATGCTTGGGCTGCTGGCGCTGGGCGACCAGTCCGGAGCGTCATCCCAAGCGGGGTCGTTGGTCAGGTTCGTCGGCGAGCTGCCGTCCTCGTAGATGCGGAAGATCTCGAAGTTGCCCGTCACGTTGGTTTGATAGGTGATCGCGCGGCCGTCAGGGGACCAGCTTGGCTGCTGGTCCCACGCGGTATTGCTCGTCACGGTGCGGATGGTGGAGCCGTCGGCACGCATTGTCATGATCTCGGGGTCCTGAGCGGGCCACCACCGCTCGAAGGCAATCTTGGTGCCGTCTGGCGACCAGTCCGGGGACAGCTCGGCGGCACCGTTGTTGGTAAGCTGGGTCATGTTGCTGCCGTCGAGGTCGCACACCCAGATGTCTTGGTAGCCGTCGCGGCTGCTGGCGAAGACGACACGATCGAGCAGCGCCTGGGAGGCCATGTAGTCGATCCGGGCCCCGTGGATGGCGACGAAGGCGCAGCCTCCCGAGCTGAGGATGGTCTCCGCCTCGAAGCCGGCGGTGCTGGCGGGCCGGATGAGCATGGGCCCGACCTCTATCACCACCGCGTTGTCGTCGCCGCCGACCGGCGGCTGGGGCCCGGGGTCGAGTGGGCGGCCACCGCTGCCGCAGCCGCCAAGCACGATGGCGAGCGCGAGAAGCGACACCATCCAGTGTTTGCCGGTCATCCTGACCATCCTCCACGTCGTGCGCGTAATCGGCGCTCAGTCGAGCACCGTGATGCTGCCATCTGCGTCGAGCGCCACACGAGTGGCGCCGCCCGGCGTGACGTTGCGGCCCTGGGCATCGAAGGCCGCGCTGAAGTCACCCTCGACGATGAGCCGGTCGCCCTCGGTGCGCTGGCTGACGCCGGCGCCCGGTGAGCCCGTGCCCGACGGGTAGGTCGAGTCGCGCAGCGTCAGCACCGAGATGAGCTTGCCGGTCTCAGGTTCGAAGTAGAGGATCGCGCCGGTCGGGTTCAGGGAGTCGAGGTCCCACACGAGCGGCGCGCGGCCACGGCCGGAATCCTCCCGGAGGTTGACGACCTCCGCGGCCTCCACCAGCACGCCGGGGGGGCCGCCCGGGCCGCAGCCGGCGGCAGACGCGAGCGGCGAGATCTGCAGGCTGCCCAGCGCCGCGGGGCGGATGCCGATGCGCACGAAGCTGCGGTAGCCATCATGGCCGAAGGCGACGATGCCCGCGTAGGCTGAGGGCCAGATCGGGTCGTTGCCGCCCCAGTCGGAGCCGGCGGGGCCGATGAGCACGCGGTCGGTCTGCATGGTGGGACTGCCAAGATCCGCATGGTGCTCGTCGAGGCTGTTGTGGGTGAGGCCGAACTTGGCCCACGGGCTCTCGGTCTCCTGGAGCACGAGTTCCCGGTCGGCCCCGCCCGCGTCTGATTCGTAGCAGATGAAGCGGCCATCGGATGACCAGCACGGCCTCATCTGCATTCCCCGCGACGCTGAGAAGTCGTAGGGCGTCCCGGAGCCGATGTTGGTCACCCATACGTCGGCGACGTTGTCGTAGGCCATTCGATTGTACCTAGGATGGAAGCTGGGCGAGTTCTCGCCGTCCGGCGTGGTTGTCCGCTGTACCTGGTTGCTGCCATCGGCGTTCATCTCGTAGATGTCGCGGGGGAGGGCCCGCTCGCTGACGAACAGGATCGTGGGGTCATCCAGCCTGGGCGACCAGTCGGGGGCGTAGTCGTCGCTGGCGTGCGTGCTGAGATTGTCGGGGGAGCTGCCGTCGAGGAAGGTCGAGTAGATCTCGCGGTTCCCGCTGATGTCTCTGTCGAAGGCAATCCTGCGCCCGGCCGGTCCGAAGGTCGGGTTGTGCTCGTTGTCCGTGTCGGTGGTGATTGCGTGGACGCCCGAGCCGTCGGCGTTCATGATCATGATCTCGGAGTCTTGCCCCGACCACGCCCGGTCGAAGGCGATCAGGGCGCCGTCGGGCGACCAGCAGGGGGCCACGACCAGCAGGGGGCCACCTCATAGGCGGCATTGTCGGTGAGCTTGACGCGGTTGGAGCCATCCAGGTTGCAGACCCAGATGTCCGGTGAGGCGTTGCCATAGGTGAAGACAATCCGGTCGAGCATGGCCGTGGAGGCGAGGTAGTTGATGGTGGAGCCGTGCAGGGCGACGAGCGACATGCCTTCACCAACAGGGATGTTCTGGGCGACGAAGCCCGCGGCGGAGGCG
>JALGUI010000098.1 GCA_029820915.1 Candidatus Zipacnadia bacterium
CGGGACGATGTTCGCGTACGCTCCGGGCAGGCAGCAGGAGGTCAGGGAGGCCCTCGACGCCGCCGGCGGCCGGGGGATCATCGTGCGGCCGCACCAGGGCGCGACGATGGTGGCGGAGGACTGACCGCGAGAGGGGAACCGAAGGTGAGCACGTTGTCCACGGACGTCAGCAGGCCCCTGAAGATCACCATCGCCGGCGTGCGCGGCGTGGTGGGCGAGACCCTGACGCCGGAGCTGCTGGTCAACTTCAGCCAGGCGTTCGGGACCTACATCGGTCCCGGGCGGGTGCTGGTGAGCCGTGACACGCGGCCGTCGGGCGTGATGGTGGCGCCGTGCGTGTTCTCGGGGCTGACCGCCTCGGGATGCGAGGTCGTGGACCTGGGCGTGTGCCCGACGGCGGCGCTGCAGGTCGCGGTGAAGGACTCCGACGCGGTGGGTGGCGTCGCCATCACCGCCGGGCACAACGATGCGAGATGGAACGCGCTCAAGTTCAGCCGCGAGGACGGCATCTACCTCAACCCCCAGCAGGCCGCGGAGTTGCTGAACGTCTACCACCAGAAGGAGTTCGCCAAGGCCCGCTGGGACGAGCTGCGGCCGGTCGGCCGCGACGACAGCGCGGGCGAGCGGCACCTGGAGGCCGTGCGCGTGCAGGTGGACGTGGACGCGATCCGCGCGGCGCAGCTCAAGATCGCCATCGACTGCACCAACGGCGCGTGCTCGGAGTTCACGCCGCGGCTCCTGGAGGGCCTCGGGTGCGAGGTCGTGGCCATCAACGATGACCCGGAGCTGTCCTTCCCGCACGAGCCGCGCCCGACGCCGCCGAACCTCAGCCAGCTCCGGGCGCTGGTGCGGGCGGCGGGCGCCGACGCGGGCTTCGCGCACGACGCCGACGGCGACCGCCTGGGCGTCGTCACCGAGGACGGCGAGGCGCCGGGCGAGGAGTACACGCTGTGCCTGGCCGCCGAGATGGTGCTGGGGCGCGGCGACCCCGGGCCGGTGGTCACCAACCTCTCGACCACCATGGCCGTGGACGACGTCGCGCGCAAGTACGGCCGCGAGGTGGTGCGCACCGGCATCGGCCAGGTGTTCATCGCCGAGGCTGCCTTCAACTACTCCGCGGCCATCGCCGGCGAGGGGAGCGGCGGCATCGTCTTCCCCGCCATCAACTACGCCCACGACAGCATCTCGGCGCTCGCGCACATCGTCAACCTGATGGCGGAACGCGGCGGGCCGATATCGGGGCTGATCGCGGAGATCCCGCGCTACTACATCATCAAGCGCGAGGTGGTGTGCCCGCCACAGCGCGCCTACAGCGTGCTTGAGGACCTGCGCCGGGACATCGATGCCCCGTGGGCAGAGGAGATCAACCTGGACGACGGCGTGAAGCTCATCGGCGCCGACCGCTGGGTGCACATCCGCGTGTCGCTGACCGAGCCGCGCATCCGCGTCATCACCGAGGCGGACGCGAAGGGCCTGGCCATGGACCTCGCCGACGAGTACGAGCGCAAGGTCGAGCGCCTGCTCTGAGCGGCCGGCCGCGAACCGCGGCGGAAGAGGGGAATGGAGGGCGGATCATGCGTCTGCACACGGCGCTGCCCGCCCCCGCGGGCGCGCAGTGAGGCGCACGCCGTCCAGGCCGTTGCCGTTTGCTGGTAGCCGGTAGCCGATAGCTCGTAGCCGCCGTTCAGCGAGAGGATCGAGATGACCGGGATCCAGAGTCTGAAGATCGGTGTATCCGGTGTCCGGGGGATCGTCGGGCAGTCGCTGACGCCCCAACTGGTGGTCGGCTTCGCCGAGGCCTTCGGCACCTACCTCGACGGCGGCCTCGTCGTGATCGGTCGCGACCCGCGGCCGTCCGGCGAGATGATCCTCAATGCGCTCACCGGGGGGCTGCTCTCCACCGGCTGCTCGGTCATCGACGTGGGCGTGTGCCCGACGCCCACCATGCAGCACGCGGTCGTGGACCTGGCCGCCGACGGCGGCATCGCCATCACCGCGAGCCATCACCCGGCCGGCTGGAACGCGCTCAAGTTCTGCCGCGAGGACGGCGTGTTCCTGAACGAGTATCAGGGCGAGGAGCTGCTGAGCGTCTACCACCAGGGCGCGTTCGTGCAGCGCGAGTACGACGCGCTGGGCCGCGTCGGCCACGATGAGGGCGCCGTCAACCGGCATCTGACCAAGGTCCTCATGTCCGTGGACCGCGACGCCATCGCGGCGATGGCGCCCAAGGTGGTCATCGACAGCGTCAACGGCGCGGGGGCCGACTTCGCCGAGGGCCTGCTGCAGAAGATGGGCTGCGAGGTCGTGGCCATCAACGATGTGCCCACCGGCCGCTTCCCGCGCGACCCCGAGCCGATCCCCGAGAACCTGGGCCAGCTCTGCGAGGCGGTGCGCGAGCACGACGCCGACATCGGCTTCGGCCAGGACGCCGACGGCGATCGGCTCTCGGTGGTCTCCGCCGAGGGCGTGGCGATCGGCGAGGAGTTCACGCTGGCCTTCGCCGCCGACGTGATGGCCGAGAGGCGCGACGGGAAGCTCGTGACCAACCTCTCGACCAGCCGCATGATCGACGAGGTGGGCGAGCGCCATGGCTGCGAGGTCGTGCGCTCGAAGGTCGGCGAGGTGAACGTGGTCGAGACTATGATCGCCGAGGACGCCATCGGCGGCGGGGAGGGCAACGGTGGGGTCATCGACCCCAAGCTGCACTACTGCCGCGACAACCTCGCCGCGATGGCCCTCATCCTCGAGGGCATGGCGCGCCGCGGCGTGGCCGTCACCGAGTGGGCCGAGAGCTTCCGCCCCAGTGCGATCGTCAAGGACCGGGTCCCCTGCGGGGCGGGGCACACGCAACGCGCGATCCTGGCCCTGCAGCGGCACTACGCGGACGAGCAGCTCGACCTGACCGAGGGCGTGAAGGTCTTCTTCGAGGGTGGCGCCTGGGTGCACGCGAGGCCCAGCAACACCGAGCCGATCATCCGCGTCATCGCCGAGGCCGACGACCACGCGACCGCCCGTCGCATCTGCGACGAGGCCATGCAGGTGGTCAATGGGGCGATCGGTTGAGCGCGACGGCCATCGCTTGCCGCGCCGGTTCGCGGATGCGGCTAACGCCGACCGATGTGGATATCGCGGTCGCCGCGCAGCACCTCGACGATCATGATGGCGACCCGCCACAGCACGCCGCGGAGGATCGCGACGGCCACTACGGCCGCGATGGCGAGCAGCCACTCCACGGGGATAGCCCTCCGTTCAAGCCGACGGGCGCCTCAGCCCAGGAACTCTCTCTCCCATTCGGGCGGCCGGCCAGTCACGGCCTACCAGATGGTCGCTGCAAGCGTCAGAACGAAGGACTCGATGACGCGTGTGACCGCCTCCCCCACGAGGAACCAGAGGATCTCCAGCAACCACCCCATCGCCGCGTCCTGTCCACGAACGCCGGACTGAGCGTCGCTAGGCGATCTCTATCTTCATGCCTCCGGAGTCCACGATGGTCTGGTGCACCGGGCAGGTCTTGGCAACCTTGAGGAACGCAGCCTTGCGGCGCTCACTCCACTCACCAGGGATCTCGATGGCCGCTTGCAGACTATCCCACTTCACTCGATCAGCGTTCCATTCCGCCTCGAGACGGACCTTGATCTCCCCGCAGTCAAGATTGCGGCTGTCACAGTAATGTCGAAGCATCAGGGCGATACACATGCCCACTGAGCTCAGGAATAGCTCGGAAGGATTCATGCTGGTGTCGTCAGCGGGCCTTTGCTTGCCGATGGTAATGCGCGTTCTCCCGCCGCGAGCGGCGACCGCCTGATAGTCCGACTCTCTATTGGTAACATCGACCCTCATGTGCGACCTCCCACCGAAGCTGGTGACGACTACTGGTTCCCCTCCTGGGCCCGAGATCCTTCGCCACCGGGCTCACGACTTCCTGCCGACGGACCGCAGGCAGCAGACCCTTCCCACGCCGCACCGGCGCGCAGATTGGGCCGCATCGTGTGGGATCCGACGCAAAGCGCCACTCCAGCCGGCCCTTCGTCTCGCAGAGCCGCGGCGAGGCCGTGCGCGTGACGTTGTACATGCCGGTGTCCTGGCCCGGTGGCGCACCGTCCACTAGGTGAGGGGAGTCTCCGTATCCGATGACCAGCGGGAGCACGCCTCACCGCACGCCGGCGCCGAGCGCGGCTCTCCGTCAGTGAGCGCCATCTGGCTGAAGAGGTCCCGCCGCCCCGTCCGAACGACTCACAACGCGCGAGCTTGGTCCGCTTTGCACTGCGCTCGGGGCCGTGCTATAATCGCGCGCGGAGAACGCACGATGCGGATACTCGGAATCGACACAGGGCTCGCGGCTACCGGATACGGCATCATCGACGCCGAGGACGGCGCCTGCCGGATCGTGGAGGCGGGCGTCATCAGCACCGGCGCGGACGACGAGCTCGCGCTGCGCCTGCACCGCATTCACCAGGCGCTGTGCGAGATCATCGATGAGTTCGAGGTCGAGCGCGTCGTCGTCGAGGACCTGTACGCCGAGTACCCCCACCCGCGCACCGCGATCATGATGGGCCACGCACGGGGCGTCGTCATCCTCGCCGCCGGCCAGCGCTCGGTGAAGGTGGAGAGCTACCCCGCCTCCCTGGTGAAGAAGTCGCTCACCGGCAATGGCCGCGCCTCGAAGGGCCAGGTGCAGCGCATGGTGGTGCGCACGCTGGAGCTCTCCGAGGCCCCCGAGCCCGACCACGTGTCCGACGCGCTGGCGCTGGCCATCTGCCACGCCGCGCCCGCCCGCCGCTCTCCGGTGGCCCGCGGTCGCCGTCGCGCCGGCGACCTGCCGCCGGCGGTGGCCGAGGCCCTCGAACGGGCCAGGGGTGGGCGCGAGTGATCCGCTTCCTGCGCGGCGAACTCGTCTCCGCGGATGAGGACAGCGCCATCGTGGACGTGGGCGGGGTGGGCTACGAGGTCAACATCTCCGTGCCCTTCGCCCAACGCCTGCGCGAGCGCGGCGTCGGGGCGCAGGTGAAGGTGTTCACCTACCACTGTGAGCGCGGCGGTGCCGCCGGTGGCGGCACGCCCATGCTGGTGGGCTTCGAGAGCGAGTTGGAGCGCAGCTTCTTCGAGGAGCTGCTCAACGTCCCGCAATTCGGCCCGGTCGGCGCCTGCAAGGCGATGGTCCTGCCCGTCGCCACCATCGCGAAGGCCATCTCCCTGGGCGATGAGACGGCCCTGAAGAGGCTTCCCGGAGTGGGCAAGCAGCGCGCCCGCGACATGATCTCCAAGCTGCAGGAAAGGATGGCGCCCTACCTGGCGGCCGGCGCGGAGCCGCCTGAGCGCGCGGCCGACGAGCTCGCCCTCGAGGCGCTCGCCATCCTCACCCAGCTCGGCGTGTCCCAGTCCGAGGCGCTGGAGCGCATCTCCGCCATCCGCGAGACCCAGCCCGACCTTGACGAGGTGGACGAGCTGGTGCGCGCCGTGTTCCGCAGGAAGTGAGGGCATCCGACGTGGCCGACGACCGGAGTACCGACCCCGCACGCCGCCGCCTGGTCGGCGCCGACGCCGAGGCCGACGAGCGCGCCTCGTTGCCCAACCTGCGGCCGACGACCCTCGCGGAGTACGACGTGGGGCAGAGGCGGCTGATCGACGGCCTGCGGGTGGTCATCGACGCGGCCAGGGAGCGTGGCGAAGTCCTCGACCACGTCCTGCTCGACGGCCCGCCGGGGCTGGGGAAGACCACGCTGGCGCACATCATCGCCAACGAGATGGGCGGCGGCTTCGGGCAGAACTCCGGGCCGTCCCTCGAGCGCGCCGCCGACCTGGTCGGGATCCTCACCAACCTCGAGGGTGGCGACATCCTCTTCATCGACGAGATCCATCGCCTGCCGCGCGTGGTCGAGGAGTACCTGTACTCGGCGATGGAGGACTTCCGCATCGACTTCGTGGTGGACAGTGGACCCTACGCCAAGACCATCCCGCTGGAGCTGAAGCCCTTCACGCTGGTCGGAGCCACCACGCGCGCGGGGCTGCTGACGCCGCCGCTGCGCAACCGCTTCGGCATCTTCTACCACCTCGACTTCTACACGCCCGAGCAGCTTGAGCTTATCGTGCGGCGCTCGGCGCTGATCCTGGCCGTGGAGCTTGACGAAGCGGGCGCGCGCCAGATCGCGTGCCGGTCGCGTGGCACGGCGCGCGTGGTCAACCGCCTGCTGCGCCGCGTGCGCGACTACGCCCAGATCATGGGCGACGGCCGCATCCACGAGGAGATCGCATGCGAGGCGCTCGAGGCCCTCGGGGTTGATGAGCAGGGCCTCGACAACCTCGACCGCAAGTACCTGCGGGCGCTGATCGAGTACTACGGCGGCGGACCGGCCGGTGTCAACGCAATCGCGGCGACCCTCAACGAGGAGAACGACACGCTCGAGGATGTCGTCGAGCCCTACCTGCTGAAGATCGGCTTTGTGATCCGCACTCAGCGCGGGCGGATGGCGACCGAGCGGGCCTACCGCCACCTCGGCATCGATGGCGAGCCGCCCGAGCCCCCCGGCGCCCAGGGGAACCTGCCACTGCAGTAGCCCGCGGCTTCCGCCCGAGCAGAAGCTGCGGGTTGCACCCGCACCGGAGGACGATCGTGACCTTCACCTTTCTCGGAACCGCCGCAGCCGAGGGCTGGCCGGCCCTGTGGTGCCCCTGCCGGGTATGCGCGGACGCGCGGCGCCTGGGCGGGAAGAACATCCGTCGCCGCACTGCCTATCAGCTTGGCGACCGCATCCACATCGACCTCGGCCCCGACGCCTTCGCGCAGATGCTGGCGTTCGATCTGCGCTACGACCGCATAGAGCACCTGCTGATAACCCACTCGCACGCCGACCACCTGTGCCCCGAGGAGTTGCACTACCGGTCGGCGGGCTTTGCGCCTGATCCGGGCCCGGTCCCGCTGACCGTCTGGGGCAACGCGCAGGTCGAGGAGCGCATCCGTGCCGCCGGGTTCGTGCTGGAGAGCTGCCGCGCGCGCTTCGAGCGCATCACGCCCTTCGAGCCGATCGATCTGAGCGAGGGCGTCGTCGCCACGCCGATCCTCGCCGACCACGCCGGGGAGGAGCAGGCGGTCAACTACGTGCTGGAGTGCGCCGGGCGGACGCTGTTGCAGGGCAACGACACGGGCTGGTGGCCCGAGGAGACCTGGGCGTTCCTCGCCACGAAGGTGCTCGACATTGCCATCATCGAGGCCACCTACGGCGATCACCGGGGCGGGGCGCACCACCTGGGCGCCGAGGATGTGCTGGACGTGCGCGACGAGTTGGCGAAGCTCGGCGCCCTGGCCTCCGACTGCCGCGTCATCACCACGCACTTCTCGCACAACGGTGGCTGGCTGCACGAGCGCCTCGAGGCGTTCTTCGCCCCGCACGGCATCGAAGTCGCGTACGACGGCATGACGCTTGAGCTGTAGGCGGAGCGCCCGGCGCCGGTCAGATGAAGTTCTTGTAGGTCCTGATGCCCCAGACGGGGCCGATGATGCCCCAGATCGCGCCCATGACGTAGTCCCCGAGCAGCACGCCCAGGAAGACGCGGAAGGCCATGTCGTGCTCGGCGCGCCCGCCGTAGCGCAGCACCGCTACCTTCACCAGCCACCCCAGCAGGAATGAGCACCAGAAGTAGTTCATCGCGAAGCTCACCGCCAGCGCGTAGCCCGCCGGGTGCAGCGGCAGCATCGTGTTGAAGTGCACCCAGCGCAGGCCGAAGAAGATCGCGGCGCCGGCGATGGTGGCGCCGATCGCGGGGTAGTCCGGCCCGGGCATGGTGTGCAGCCAGTTCGCCAGCACCGTGTAGGTCTCCCGCCCCACCCATGACTTGAACGCCATGCACTTGGCCGCCGCGCCATCCCGCATGGCGATGTGCAGATTGGCCCAGTAGGACATGAGGATACCGGCCAGCGTGGCCAGCAGGATGGTCCACACCAGCGACTTCAGCTCGATACGCTCCTCGCGCGCCATCTTCAGGCTCTCGAGCTGGAAGGGCATCGGGTGGCAGCGGTAGCAGCGGTTGAACCAGTACGTGACCGAGAGGGCCGTGAGCTGCCGATCGCCCAGCGAGTGCGCGCCGGCGACGTTCACGATGATGCGCTGCGGGTTGATGTAGTAGATCTCGTGCGGGGTGCCGAACTCCGCGCGCACGCGGGTCATGGCGATGGAGAGGGCGTAGAAGACGGCGATGAAGCCCGCGATG
>JALGUI010000099.1:0-3876 GCA_029820915.1 Candidatus Zipacnadia bacterium
TGCGCCGGCTCGAAGACCCCGAGCGGCTCAAGCCGTGGCTCTACGGAATCGCGCGGAACAATGCGCTCAACGCGCTACGCGCGGAGGAGCGCTCTCGCCTCGACTACGTATCCGGCGACGTGCTGGAGGACGTGCCTGAGGACCAGGACGATGAGTGGGGGGTTCGCGCGGAGCAGGCGACGCAGGTGCATCGCTGCCTGGACGGGATCAGCCCGGCGCATGCTGAGGCGCTGATCCTGCGCTACATGGAGGGCCTGTCCTACGAGGAGATGGCGGAGGTCGTCGGCTGCAACGTGGGCACGGTGCGCTCGCGGCTGCACTACGCGAAGCGCGCGCTGCGAGAGGCCATGGAGAGTGACGAGCAATGAGTGAACGCGAAGAGCTGTCGAGGAGACTGGTGGAGGAGAACGGGCTGTCGGACAGGTCGCTGCGAGTAGCGGACCGAGAGGGGCTGCGAGCGATCGTCGAGGCGGAGCGGCGGCGGGGCGCGCACTTGCGCAACGTGATGCTGTTGTCTTGGGCGGCGTTCATCGTTCTGTTCGTTGGCCTCGTCGCGGCGTTCTTCGCGGGGGCCACGTTCGATGCGAGAAGCATCGACGTGGGCAGGGGGACGGCGAACGTAATCGCCCTGCTCGCGCTCGCAGTCCTCCTGCTGGCCTTCATCGCGTTCATCGTCGCGGTGGTGGCGACTGTCTCGTGGGGCCTGAGGATGGCGTTCGGCCCGCGCGGAATCGAGGGACGTCTGGAGCGCATTGAGGCGCAGCTTGCCCGTCTCGGAGCCTTACAGAAGGACGAGGGGCATGGCGGCGCGTCATAGCGAACGGCGCCGGCCCCCTCGCTGGAGCCGACGCCGATGTCGTTGCCGTCTGGCGTAGCTGGTAGCTGGTAGCCTGCGGCTTGCAGCCGCCGTTACAGCGCCCGGCGGTCCGGGCGGTCCTCGTCGGCCTCGCCCTGGCGGCGCGCCTGGTCGCGCAGCAGCAGCGCGTTGATGGCCGAGAGGAAGGCCTGGGCGCTGGCCTCGATCACGTCCAGGCTCGCCGCCTGGCCCATGGCCTCTTCGTCCTGCCGGCGGACGCGGACCGTGGCCTCGCCGAGCGCGTCGCGGCCCTGGGTGATGCCGCGCACGGCATAGTCGGCCACCTCCAACTCCATCTCCACGATGTCGAGGATGGCGTTGTAGACCGCGTCCACCGGCCCGTTGCCCGTGCCCATCGCGGTCACGGTGTCCCCGTTGCGCCGCAGCGTCACCAGCCCCATGGGCGTCGTGGACGAGCCGGTCACCACCTGCACGCGCTCGAGGTGCCAGAACTCGTCCACCGTGTCCGTCGAGGCCTGGCGCATGATCACGTGCAGGTCCTCGTCGTAGACGCGCTTCTTCTTGTCCGCCATGGCGACGAAGCGCTCGTAGACCTCTGCCAGGTCCTCGTCGGCCACCTGGTAGCCGAGGCTCTCGAGCCGAGCGCGCAGGCCGTGTTTGCCCGAGCGCGGGCCGAGGGTGAAGACCGACTCGGTCAGGCCGACGTCCTCGGGCCGCATGATCTCATAGGTCTGCCGGTCCTGGATCATGCCGTGCTGGTGGATGCCCGCTTCGTGCGCGAAGGCGTTCGCGCCCACGATGGCCTTGTTCGGCTGCACCACGAAGCCGGTGAGCGTGGAGACCAGGCGCGAGGTGGTCATGATCTCGCGCGTGTCGATGTTCGTGTCCGCGTCGAACTCGTCGCGGCGGGTGCGCAGCGACATGACGATCTCCTCGAGCGAGGCGTTGCCGGCGCGCTCGCCCACACCGTTGACGGTGCACTCCACCTGCCCGGCGCCCGCGCGCACCGCCGCCAGCGAGTTGGCGACCGACATCCCCAGGTCGTCGTGGCAGTGGACGCTGATGACCGCCCGGTCGATGTTCGGCACGTTCTCGAACAGGTAGCTGATGGTGTCGTACATCTGCCACGGCGTGGCGTACCCGACGGTGTCCGGGATGTTGATCGTCTTCGCCCCGGCCTCGATGGTGGCCTCGACCACGTCGCGCAGGTATTCCAGCCGCGTGCGCAGGGCGTCCTCGGCCGAGAACTCGACGTCATCGCACAGGCTGCAGGCCAGCGCGACGCCGTCCACGGCCATCTGCAGCACCTCGGCCTCGGTCTTGCCGAAGCGCTTCTCGACGTGCACCTTGGACGTGCCGATGAAGGTGTGGATGCGGGGCTTGCCCGCGTTCCGCACGGCTTCCCAGCAGCGCTCGATGTCCTGGGGGAGCGCGCGGGACAGCCCGGCGATGGACGGACCCTCGGTCTCCTCGGCGATCGCGCTGACCGCCTCGAAGTCCTCGGGCGACGAGATCGGGAAGCCGGCCTCGATGACGTCCACGTTCAGGCGCGCGAGCTGGCGGGCGAGCTGCAGCTTTGCGGCCATGTCCATGCTGGCGCCGGGCGCCTGCTCACCGTCGCGCAAGGTCGTGTCGAAGATCCTGATCTGTCGGGCCATTGGTCTCGCCTCCTGACGGAGCTGGGACGCTACGTGCCGGTGCCGGGACGTCGCGGGAAGGCGGCCGGCACCGGGCCGCCAACCCGCCCGCTCAGGGACAGGTCGAGGTCGGCGTCATCCATGCGGCCACCTCCTCACGACTGGAATCCATGCAGAACACACAAAGCCCCCGCTCTCAAAAGAGACGGGGGCTCGAAGCCTTCCGCGGTACCACTCTTCTTGGCTGCCCTTGCAGCCCTCTCATCCGACACGGCGAGGCTCGTATGCTCGCGATGCCGTCCTCCGGGTAACGGTGGAGGTTCCGGCGCCACCTACTGGGCTGCGCTGCAAGCAGCGCTCGCCGTTGAGCGCGCGACTCCGGGGCCAGTTCGGCGGTGTGCGGACGTCGCCTCACAGCCTGGACCTGGCGCGTTCACCGCTCGCGAGAGTCGGGCTGGAAGCCCGACCTGCGCGGGGTGATGCCGGTCACCGGGCGACTCTCTCGGGTCCGCGTACCCGCGTACTACTCCCCTTCACGGTCCTTGGCGCACATCCGTGCGCTGCGACCAGTTGTGAGCGACCCTTCCGGGTCACCGGGGAGTATAGTGGGGGCAGTGCCCGGCTGTCAAGAGCGACGAGCCATGGGGGTCTGAGCGAACTGGGCAGGTAGGTTCGGCCCCCGCCCCCGCCCGTCGTTGCCGTCAGGAGGGGCGGGCTTCCTAGCCCGCCCGGTCGTTCGCATTCACCTTCGTGGAACGCGAGACGGCGCCCGCCGTGCGCGGCGCCCCTTGCCGTCAGGAGGGGCGGGCTTCCCTCAGACCGTAAGCGGTCTGCGCCCGCCCGGTCGTCTGCCGTCCGCCGTTGCGTGCCGCGGCCCGCGAGCAGAGCCCTCCCCCCGGTCGTTAGGGCTATCGTGTCCTCGTGCCAGGCACACGAATCTGGATGCTGCGAACCATGGGGGTCTGACCGAACTGGGTGGGTAGGTTCGCCCCCACCTGCTCTCTGGAAGGGCAACGGCCTCCTCCCCCTGCCCGAGCAGGCTCGGGCCACCCCCTCCTTCGGCGGAGCGCATCCGTTGCACGTGTTCCTGTGTCACCACAGGGGAGGCGGCTACCTCGGCCCCGTCAGGTGCCGTCATTGTAGGATAGGCTTCCAGCCTGTCAATGCCGTTGGTGGCGTCGTTGCCTTCGCCGCGCGGGCAACGAACGGCAGACAGGCTGGAAGCCTGTCGTACATGGAGGATGCATAGCATCCTCACGGCGGCGAAAGTGGGGTAGCGGGGGGGATGACGGCAACGGCGACGGCCTCCTCCCCCTGCCCGAGCAGCCGGAAGGGGTGAGGAAGCCGTTGGCCGTCGCGGTCTACCTACCGAATTCGGGCGCACGCGCTGCGGCGGGCCGCGCTCGTGCAGGAACGCACGGC
>JALGUI010000099.1:3892-12085 GCA_029820915.1 Candidatus Zipacnadia bacterium
GAGCCGCGACGTTACCGGAGGCTGCCGGACGCGAGCGACCTGGCGGCGTTCGAGGTCGCGGTCGGCGAAACGGACCTGCTGGTGCTGGCCGAGCGCGAGCTGCGTGACGAGGCCCGGCAGGCGGCCCGTGCGGCGCGGCGGCGGATCGAGAGCCACGCGGCGCTGTACGCCGACTTCCTGGAGGCCCGGCGGCCCCTGCCCGCGCCCGCGGGGACGGAGGGCATCGTGGCGCAGATGTACGACGCGGCGCGGATGGCCGGGACCGGGCCGATGGCGGCGGTGGCGGGCGCGGTCGCCGAGGCGGTCGCCCGGGAGCTGGCGGCGGACAGCGCGGAGGTGATCGTCGAGAACGGTGGCGACCTGTTCCTGATCACGCAACGCGAGCGGCTGGTGGCGATTGACGCCGGTGTCGCGTCGTGGCGGCAGCGACCGGCGCTGGTGGTGCCGCCGGGCGAGCGCGCCATCTGCACGTCGTCGGGGACGGTCGGGCACTCGGCCGGCGGTGGGAGGGCCGATGCGGCGGTGGTGGTGGCGCCCGGCGGGGCGCTGGCGGACGCGCTGGCGACGGCTGTCGCCAACCGCGTGGCGGGCCCGGAGGACGTGGGGGCGGCGGTGCGCTGGGCGCAGGGGCGCGACGCCGTCGAGCACGTCGTGATCGTGTGCGGTGACACGATGGGGACATGGGGGCGACTTGAGATGCGCCACGTCTAGCGTGGCGCGATGACGCGAGGAGACCGGTGCGCTGCCCGTCTTCGGTCATCGCTTGCCCCCCGAGCCGAGGTCCGCTATACTGACACTCCAATAGCACTCCAGAATGACGCAGTAGGACGCGAGGCGATCCCATGTCACAGGCCAGTCGCGTTGTCATCATCGGCTGGGACTGCGCGCCGCCCCAGCTTGTTCTCGATCAATGGCTCGACGATCTGCCCAACCTGAGGGCCATCGTGGCCGGCGGCGCCGCCGGCAGGCTCGAGAGCACCAACCCGCCCATCACCGTGCCCGCCTGGACCTGCATGATGTCGTCCGTGAACCCCGGGCGGCTGGGCTTCTACGGCTTCCGCAACCGCCGCCCCGGCGAGTACGACGGCAAGTGGATCGCCAACGCCTCGGCGGTCAAGTTCGACCGCGCGTGGGACATCCTCAGCGACGCCGGCAAGCGCGTGTGCGTGGTCAACGTGCCGCAGACCTACCCGGTCACGCCGATCAACGGCATCATGGTGTCGTCATTCCTGACGCCCGACACCACCTGCGAGTACACCTACCCCCCGGGCCTGGCGCAGCAGCTCGACATCATCGCCGACGGCTACATGATCGATGTGGACGGCTTCCGCACCGACGACAAGCAGTGGCTGCTCGACGAGATCTACCGCATGACCGACAAGCGCTTCCGCGTCTCGAAGGCGCTCATGCAGGTGGACGAGTGGGACTTCTTCATGATGGTGGAGATGGGCACGGACCGCATCGAGCACGGCTTCTGGAAGTACTGCGACCCGGAGCACCCCAAGTACGAGCCGGGCAACCCCTTCGAGAGCGCGCTGCTCGACTACTACAAGCACCTCGACGGCCAGCTTGGCGAGTTCGTGGCGCTGGCGGGCGATGACGCGGCGGTGTTCGTGGTCAGCGACCACGGCGGCAAGGCCATGAAGGGCTCGTTCGGCATCAACGACTGGCTGATCCAGGAGGGCCTGCTGTGCCTGAAGCAGCCGGTCACCGAGCCGACGCGCTTCGAGGCCGACCTCGTGGACTGGAGCCGGACCACGGCCTGGGCGTGGGGCGGCTACTACGGCCGCCTGTTCATGAACGTCGAGGGGCGCGAGCCGGAGGGCACGATCGCGCCCGAGGACTACGAGAGCGTGCGCGACGACCTCATCCGCCGCATCGAAACGATCGCCGACGACGAGGGCCGGACCATGGCCAACCGGGCGCTGCGCCCGCAGGACATCTACACCGGCGAGCACGTGGACGAGGCCCCGGACCTGCTGATCTACCTCGACGACCTGTACTGGCGGCTCGGTCAGGACCTCGGCAACCCGTCGCTGCACACCTTCAACACCGAGATCGGTCCCGACGACTCCGTACACGACTACTTCGGCATGATCGCGGGGAGCGTGCCGGGCGCGCAGCTCGACGTGGCGGGCGCGCATCTCATGGACGTGGCGCCGACGGTCCTCGAGATCACAGGCGTCGAGGTGCCCGACTACATGGAGGGCCGGAGCCTGCTGCGGTAGCCAACGGGGGACGGGCTGGAAGCCCGTCCTGCGCGTAAGGGCGCCTCCTCCGTGGGCCGCGCGGCACGCCCTGCACATCAAGTGAAGCGGTCCCTCGGATAGCCGGGGGACCGCTCGGGGTCTGCTGCGCGCGCCGCCTACGAGATGTAGCCGAGGCCGCGCAGCCGGTCCTCGACCTTGTCGCTCGCGTCGGAGTCGTCGAGCTTGTCGATCTCGCGCTGCAGGATCACCGCCGCGAACTCCTCGCCGCTTTCGTAGCCCGCGGCCTGAGCGTACTCGTTGAGCTTGTCCATCAGTTCCCGGCCAATCTTCAAGGTCGCATCCGCCACTTGCGTCTCGCCTCCGTTCGGGCCGGTGCGGGCCGCAGATACCCTCACCCCTCCGCGCAGACACGGTCGGACAGGATGCCCGATGTGCGCGAGGTCGTGGGACGGGCTCCATCCGGCATTATTCGCGCAGGTGAGAGCGTGCCCCTGCGCGCTCTCAGCTTCCAGCCCGACATGCATTCTACCAACGGCATGTGCAGGCGGGGGCGCCCGCACTACGACATGGTTGCCTCTTACCTTTTCGTGCAATGCTTCGTACGACGGGCACCCTCGCCTGTCGAGGTCGTTAGTGCGCGGGTCTCCGCAACCAAGCTCTAGCCGCCGATCAGCCGCTTGTAGTCGGCGGTGGTCGCCCACCAGCGGAGCATCTGGATGCGGTAGGCGGCGTACTGCGGGTCGGTCCACGGGCTGCGGCTCAGGCTGATCGCCGCCAGCTCGTCGCGCGGGATGTCCTTGAACTGGGCCAGGAAGCCATCGACGGTCACGGTCGGCGCGTTGAAGGGGTCACCCACCATGATGGCGATGGCCCGACAGGCCGCCGGCGGGTCGGCGCATACCAGAAGCCCGGCGCGGTCCGCCGACAGCACGGCCCGCTGCTCCCACCCGTGCGCCAGCTTGGACAGCCGCACGACCTCCTCGCGCGGCAACGCCTGATCCCACCCCACGGTGAAGTCCCGGGCGGTCTCCACGACCTTGTCGTGCAGCCCGGGCTTGTCAACCTTGCGCTCGATGACCTGCTCCGCCGCCCACGCGTACTGGGCGTTGTCGTTCAGGAACAGATGCAGGCTCGCGCCCAGGATGAAGAGCAGCTCGGGCTGGTTGAGTGCGGTGCGAAGGGGCTCCCCAAGCACCAGGGTCTCATCCTGCAGCGGCAGGCACAAGGGCCAGGGCGTGTGCTCGGGCGCGACCACGGTCAGCGGCATGGGCGCTTCGAGGGCCGCGGCCGCCGTGGCCAGCAGCGGGTCGAGCTGCGGCCAGTTCGCGTTGTTGGGCGGCACGCACCTCACCAGCATCCGGCTCCACGTCCGGCTGTCCTGCCAGAGGAGCATGAAGCCGTCCATGACGTCCACGAAGGCGGAGTTACTGTCCAGCGCCCCCCGGAGTTCGGGGTCCTGCTCGTGGTCCCAGGCCAGCGACTCGTACGGCGCCGTATCCACGGTATCGTCGTCCAGGAAGACGTCATCGCCCGCGGCATCGCCCTGAAACGGCGTGGCCGCCTCTCGATCCTCGTCGAGTTCGTCGTTCTCGTCCTCGAAGTCGTCGAGGTCGGACGTGTCAACGCTCGCGCCGGCCGCCGCAAACGGGTCGGGAGCCACATGTTGCAGGCGCTCGAGCTTGTCGGCGATCCTCGGGTCGATCGCGCGAAGGCCGTCCCACAGGTCGTCGTTGTCGGGCTCGATCCGCAGCATCGTCTCGTACTGCGAGATCGCCAGCCGGTCCTGCCCGGTATCAGCGTAGTGGTCCGCCAGCCACTTGCGCGGCTCGATGAAGTCGGGGTCGAGCTCGAGAACGTCCTTCATGGTCTCGACGCCGCGTTCGGGGTGTCTGCCCTCGAACAACTCCAGCGCCTCGCGCATCTTCATGCGGGCTGCCTTGCGCTGCGCCGACTCCTGCTCCTCAGCCATCGGTACCCCTCCCGCGACAATCCTGGCAATGCGCTTCCGGGCTCACGTCATGCCGACCGAGAGTGCGTGTGTCGGTGTGAAAGCGCTTCCGACAGGGTCGGGTTCCGGTTGGTCGCCCTTCCTAGTTTGGCCCGCCGCGCCCGGATTCCTCCCGCGGCCGCGAGGAATCCTGTCGGTTCTTCATCGCGGCGAGCGACTCATCGTACGGCGGCCGCGCCACGCCCTTCTCGGTGATGATCGCCGCGACCAGCTCGTGCGGGGTGACGTCGAAGGCCGGGTTGTAGATGGCGATGTCGGGGCAGACGGGCGCCGAGGCCCGGTGCCCGAGCATCGCCACCTCGTTGCGGCTGCGCTCTTCGATGGGGATGAGGTCGCCTGAGGCGAGGTCGTAGTCGATGGTGGAGACCGGCGCCGCCACGTAGAACGGCACATCATGTCTGGCCGCCAGCACGGCGACGGTGTACGTGCCGATCTTGTTGGCGACATCGCCGTTGGCGGCGATGCGGTCCGAGCCGACCACGACGCAGTCCACCTCGCCCCGGGCGATCACCCAGCCCGCCACGTTGTCGCAGATCAACGTGGCCGGGATGCCCTCGGTGCGCAGCTCCCAGGCGGTCAGGCGCGCCCCCTGCAGCAGCGGCCGAGTCTCGTCCACCCAGACGTGGACGCCGCGCCCGGCCTCGTGCGCGGCACGGATCACGCCCAGCGCGGTGCCGTACCCGGCCGTCGCCAGCGCTCCGGCGTTGCAGTGCGTGAGGATGTTCGCCCCCGGCGGAATCAGCTCGAGGGCGTGGTGCCCCATCGCGATGCAGCGTTGCAGGTCGTCCTCGACGATCGCCTCCGCCCGCGCCAGCAACGCCTCGCGCAGCGCATCGACGCCGTCGGCCGCGCGCTCGTCAATGACGCGGTCCATCTCGCCCAGCGCCCAGAACAGGTTCACCGCCGTGGGCCTGGTGGCGGCCAGGCGCTCGCGCGCGGCCCGCAGGTCGGCAAGCATCGCGTGGGGATCAGCGGCCTTCGACCGGTGCGCCGCCAGCGCCATCCCCAGCGCCGCCGCGCAGCCGATGGCGGGCGCGCCGCGCACACTCAGGCGCTCGATGGCCCGCGCGACACACTCGACGTCGCGGCAGTCCAGCATGACCGGCTCGCCGGGCAGGCGTGTCTGGTCGATCATGCGCACGCTCCCGCCATCGTCGTGGCTCCACCCGATGGTGGGCGGCACCGTGTGTGCCATTGCTGCGTCCTCCCTACGAAGCGTTCGCCACGCCTCACTCCTTCGCCGCGCGGGCCGCGCTTTCCTCGTCGGCACAGGTGGACGGGCCGTGCCGGACGAATGGTGAGCGCGCGATGGGTGACGAGTGGCCGACGGATCTGGCCCGACCGACGCTGCTGGTGACCTGCCCGCGCGGCTGGGAGGCCGAGGCACGGCAGGAGCTGCGCGGCCTGCTGCCGGGCGCCGAGGTGCGGTCGCTGTTCATCCCGGGCAACATCATCGCCACGCTCGAGGGGAACCTCGCGGACGCCCTGCGGGCACTGGCCGGCGCAGAGACGCTCACCATCGCCCGCGTGACGCCGGTGCGGCTCCGCATGGAGATCGGCCCGGAGCGCGAGTGGCCGGCGAAGATGGCGGGGGCCGCCCGCCACCTGCCGCCGCCTGATCTGCGGCGCAGCTTCAAGGTCGCCTGCAACCGGCGGGGCAAGCACGACTTCTCGACCAGGGACATAGTGCCGGCGCTCGCCGACGCGCTGGTCACGGCGGCGGGCCCGCCGGTCGATCTGGAGAATCCCGAGCAGGTCCTCTCGGTCGAGATCTTCCAGGACCTCGCCTTCATGGGCCTGAACCCGGTCGAGCGCCTGCTGCACAGGCGGCTCCGGAGGATGAGGCGATGGGCGCCCGGCGAGCGCCCGATAAGCCGGGCGGAACTCAAGCTCCGTGAGGCCATCAAGCGGTTCGAGCTGTCGCTCCCGCCCGACGGGCGGGCGCTCGACCTGGGCGCCGCGCCGGGCGGCTGGACGCGCGTGCTGGCCGAGCATATGGCCCAGGTCGTCGCCGTGGACCCCGGAGAGCTCGATGAGCGGGTGCTGGCGCTGCCGAACGTCACGCACCTGCGCGGCAGGACGGAGGATCTGCGTCCGGAGGAGATCGGGCGGTTCGACGCCATCACCAATGACATGAACCTCGAGCCGACGGAGTCGGCCGCCTTGATGGTGGCGCTCGCGTCGCTGCTGCGCCCGGGCGGCCTGGCGGTCATGACCGTCAAGTTCGTGACGCGCCACCGCGGCCGGCATGTGCGGGAGGCGATCGAGGTGCTGGAGACGGCCTGGGAGGACATCCGGGTGGGCAGGATGCCGCACAACGCCAAGGAGACGACCGCCGTGATGCGGCGTCGAGCTTGAGCCGCGCTCAGGCCACGGTCGCGGCCCCCGCGGACAGGGCGTGCTCGCGCAGGCGCCGGATCGCGGCCTCGGTACCGCACAGCGTCAGCGAGGCCGTGTCGTGGAAGACCAGGCGCAGGGAGCGCCAGCTCGGGGGGAGCCCCGGCACCACCGGCGGCCCCATCTCGCCCACCCCCATGTGCTCCCAATGGAAGTGGTAGTAGAGGTCGGCCAGCGGCGGCGAGTGCTCGCCGATGATGCGCAGGTAGTTCTCGCCCAGCTCGAGCAGACACACCGTCGGCTTGCCGGCCACGATCATGGCGCTCAGAGGCTGCGTGGGCCGGGCCGGCGTCGGGCCATCGGCATCGACGACGAGCGCGCGCATCTGCCGGTGTGTCGGCTCCAGGTACCGTCCGCGCAATGCCGAGAAGTCCAGCGCGGTACTCGCGTTCATCCTGATGATCAGCGCGCGGCCGTCACTGAGTGCAAAGCGCTGCACCAGGCAGCGCCTGATGCGGGTGCAGAGCACCGGGCCGAGGTCGCTGACCGACACCACCTGCTCGTGCTCGAGGTCCAGCCACGGCTCATCGGCGTGCGGCCGCTGCAGCAACAGGCGCTGGTTGGTGACGGTCAGTCGGACCCGATCGCCACCGGGGGCGCCGTGGTCGTCACCCTCGTCCAGCAACTCGGCAGCGAACATGCCGGCGATGAGTTCCCCCGGCCGCAGGTACTCCTTGAGCCTGCGGCGGCGCATGACCGCGCGCAGGGCCACCGCCAGGGACACGCCGACGACGATCGCGGCAAGCAGGATGGCAAGGATGGCGAAGGCGGTCCGCCGCGGGGTCCCGGCGTGGCGCCCCACGTACAGGGCCTGCACGGCTATCCACCCCAGCACCAGGGCGGTGGCCGCGAAGGCCAACGCGGTGGGGAGCACGGTGCCCGCCGTGGCGGCACGCCATCGCCGTCCGATGCGCCGCAGGCGACTCACGCCTGTCGTCCCTCCGTCCCGGCCTCGCCGCGAACCAGGCCCTGCACGGCCTCCGGGCTGAGCGCCCGCGCGTCATTCCCCACCACGGAGGCCATCAGCCCGCCGCAGGCGTTGCCGCGCGCCACGCAGTCGGGCAGCGGCAGGCCCCCGAGCAGACCGTGGATGAGGCCCGCGTTGAAGGCGTCGCCGCAGCAGGTGGTGTCGGCAGTGGCCACGGCGAAGGCCGGGATGTACACGGTCTCGGGGCCCCGGCAGGCCATGGCGCCCCCCGCACCGATCTTGACCACGGCCGTCTCAACCATCGCGCACAGCGCGGCCAGCGCCGCCTCGGGGCCGGTGGCCCCGGTGATGGCCTGCGCCTCGATCTCGTTGGGCAGGAAGACATCCGCCTCGGAGATGAGCTCCAGCAGCCCGCCATCCCACTGCTCGGCCGGGTCGTAGCCGGTATCCAGCGACACGCTCAGGCCCGCCTCGTGCGCCGCGTCGATCAGCGCCGGGCAGTCGGCCTGCAGCCGCGTCTGCAGGAAGTAACTGGCGATGTGCAGGTGGCGGCACCGGCCAAGGAGCTCGGCGGGCACGTCCTGGCCGCGCAACGAGTCGATGGTGCCGACGTAGGTCACGAAGGCGCGATCCGTCGCCCCCGACAGCGA
>JALGUI010000822.1:0-714 GCA_029820915.1 Candidatus Zipacnadia bacterium
CTGTGCAACCTCACGGACGAGACGGTGCGCGTGGCCATGCGCGTGCCGGGCGACGGCCCGCTGCGCCTCACGAGCATCGAGCTGCCGCTGGCGCGGGAGCGCAACGACTACCGCAACGTGAGCGAGGACGAGATCGAGCGCGGCCTGGCCCCTGGGAGCGTCACGGAGCCGCTGATTACGCTCGGGCCGCGCGGCGTGGCGGTGGCGGTGCGGTGACGTGAGGTACCGGTCCCGGGGATCGGCGTCGAGAGATCCCTGAATGGTTGGGAGGGATCTCCGGTGCGCTGTGGTATGCTATCGTAGATAGTAGAAGACAACTCAGTCGGGTCACCATGGCCGGCGCGCCCGGCATAGGGCGCCGGGGAAGGGGAAGACCATGCGCTTCTCTCGTTGTGTCGTGACCGCGGCGTTGGTGCTCGGAGCAATGAGCGCAGCTTTCGCCCAGGGAGACACCAACCCGACAGTGACGGACCTCTCGCACTACATCGAGGCCCTCGAATGCCCCGAGTCGCTGAGCCTTCGCATCACCGGGGTCTTCCAGAGCAGTGACTTCGAGGAGCTGGCGCTGCGCACGCTGGAGCCGTTCGAGGACCCGTCCGTCATCGGCGACTGGTGGCTCGTGAAGGGCGAGCGGTACGACTACGAGGTGTCACTGACGGCGGACGGCGACTGGCGGTTGCGGTCACTCGCGCTCAGCGTGCTGGGACAGGCGGC
>JALGUI010000822.1:736-3387 GCA_029820915.1 Candidatus Zipacnadia bacterium
GGCTCATTCATTGCCCGCTACGGCGGCTTCATGCTCCCGCACTTCGCGGCCGAGGGCGAGGCCGAGCGGGACTGCATCGTCAGGCTGGCCACCCTCACACTACCTGATCCGAGCGGCTTCAAGGCAGTAGAGACGGACGACCCCGGAGTGAAGCTCGCGCGGCTCGACGTCCGGGAGTTCGTGGCCGACTGCGAGCGGCTCGGCGGCGAGGCGGTGCTGCAGGTTGAGGCACCCGACGGGAGCACGGTTGAGCTGTGGACGATCGGCTATCCGGACGAGGCGGTAACGCTCCCGGTGAACGAGCAGGTCGGGACCCGACCGCTCCCCTCCGCGCCGTGGGCGTTGCGGATCAGCCTGCCCGAGGGCATGACCGTGGACGACCTGCCCGAAGGCAAGGTCAGCTTCAGCCTGAATGCCGCCGGAACACTGCCCGACTGGCTCAAAGGACAGCCGCAATGACGACTCTGGCCTCTCCCGAACGGGGATGCCGCCGGGGCGGCCCTGTCGGGCAGGGATGTCCGACCTACGCGGGGTCGTGAGACGGGCTCTGGAGTTCGCGCGTTGCCGGCTCCTGGCTCGCCAGCCACTGCGCGCGCGTCGGCTCGCCGTCGCGCATCTCCACGCACGCGCACCGGGCGATCACCGCCACGCCCTCGGCCTCCACCCGCTGGCCCTCGTCCCCGAAGAGCACCAGCCACTCGCGCCCCCCGCTCGCCAGCCGGAGCGCACTGTCGCCGACTGGCTCGATCGCTCCCTGCCCCTCGAAGAGCGCCACCGCGAACTGCGCGCCGTCGGGGCCGATGGGCTTGTGCCAGCGCAGCACGCTCACCTCGGCGCCGCAGTCCTCCGGCTGGCAGTCGCGCGGCAGCACGGCCTCCCAGCGCTCCTCGCGCGTGACCTCAGTGATCTCCTCCGGCCACGCCGGGCGGAGCACGTAGCTCCCTCGGCCCTGAAGCTGCGCGCTCCGGTCCTCAGCGACAGCCATCGCCAGCGGGGAGTGCAGGTTCCACTGCGCCTCGTGGCCCTCACCGCCCTCGACGCGGTCGCGGACGAGGATCGGCCCGTCCTTGATCGCCAGCACGTCGCGGCGGATCGTCACGCCGAACGGCTCGGCGTAGCCCTCGTGCGAGCCACTGAACAGCCACGCGCCCGGCAGGTCCGCCAGCAGCTCGCACGTCCCGCCCGGCGCCGGCCTGCCGGGGTAGCTCTCGCCGTCGATCGTCACGACATTGTGACTGGCCGTCGAGTGACAGTAGCGGTAGGCCGGGTGGCGGTAGCTGCGCGGTGAGCCGGGCCCCGTGGCGACCAACTCCCCGTTCGCTTCGTAGAGGAAGTGCAGCGCGCCGGGGTAGGCGTGGCCGGTGTTGGCCCACCCGTACTGCGTCAGCAGGTAGCGGTCGTCGGGCTCCCAGCCCGTGCGCATGACCGCGAAGCCCGACCCGGCCAGGTGCGTGCTGAGCCAGGTCGGCGTGCTCGGCCGTTGCCCATGGAGAGGCCGGACCCCGCTCCGGCCTATGTCGTCCGCCGGCTCCGCGACCATGTAGTTCGCCTGCGCGAAGGGCGCCTTCTGGTTCGGCGCCTGCCCGCGCTCCCAGAAGCGCTCGGCCAGCCAGGCGAAGTCAGAGCGCCCGAAGTGCCGCGCCGCGAGCGTCAGGTGCACCGCGTAGTCGGTCGCGAACACCGCCGAGTGCAGCGCCGGCGTCTCGCCCGTGGGCATCACGAGCCTCGCCAGCCACTCGTACGCGCGCTCCAGCGCCGGCCCGGCCTCGGGGTCGGCGAACAGGCCCTCGCGCCCGTTCGCCTCGGCGGTCAGCGCCACGTAGCCGACGTCGCGCAGCACGGTCTTGTGGTACTGGGTGCACAGCTCACGGTGGCCGCCGTCGGCGCAGAAGTCGTCGAGCATGTGCTCCCTCATGCGCATGCGCCGCTCGGCCAGCTCCACCCACGCCTCGGCGTCGCGGAACTCGGGGAAGACCAGCCCCACGATCCCGCAGCCCAGCACCGCCGCCACCTGCTGATTGCCGACGCGGTAGCGCGGGCCCTCCTGCCCGTACAGCCACGCCGCGCACCCGAGGAGCTGCTTCATGATCTTGAGGTGCAACTCCGGGGTCAGCGCGGGGCTTGGTGCGAGGCAGTAGTAGTTGTCGGTGAGGATGCGCGCGCGAATGCCCGGGTAATACGCGTGGAACATCGGGTCGAAGCCCAGCCCGCCCTGCCCCTCACGGATGGCGTCCTGGTGGTCATACCACGAGTCGAAGAGCCACGCGAAGGTCTCGGCGTACCGCTCGTCGCCGGTGAGCAGATATGCCCGCCCCAGGCAGTTGAGGAACCACTGCGAGCCGACGGCGGACACGTAGTTGGTGTCCTTCGTGGGGTTCTCGAGCCAGAAGATCTCGCGGCCCTCAACGCGCAGGACGTAGGGCCCGTGCGAGATGTCGCCCGCGCCGATCGCGTCCGCCTCGGCGATGATCGGGTCGATGAGCTGCGGATGCGTCTCGCGCACCCACTGCGCCCACGTCTCGCGCCTGAAGTGCGGTGTCGGGCGCTCGCGGGTGCGGAAGTACTCCGCCCAGGCCTGCGCGGCGGCGGACCAGTCCTCGGCCTCGACGGCGGTACGCACGGCCTCGAGCCCCGGCCGGTCCAGGTCCATG
>JALGUI010000100.1 GCA_029820915.1 Candidatus Zipacnadia bacterium
GTGCTGCCCGCCGATTGCCCCGAGCAGCGCCAGGTAGTGGCGGCCGACCTGGCCGCAACGCTCGAGCGCATGACCGGGGAGCCCGTGCCGGTCGGGATGGCGGCGGACGCCGAGGCGATCCCGGGGGGGCCCCGCGTGCTGCTGGGCGATGAGTTCGCCCCGGAGCCGGTGCGGGCGAACCTGACGGCCGAGCGCATCGGCTATGACGGCTACGTGGTGCGCTCGCTCGACGACGAGACGCTGCTGCTGTGCGGGCGCACCGAAGCCGGGCACGCCAACGCGGTCTACGGTTGGCTGCGCGAGCTGGGCTGCCGGTGGTTCATGCCCGGCCCGCACGGCGAGGTGATCCCCGAGCTGCAGGAGCTCGTGCTCGCAGACTGGGACCTCACCGAGCGGCCGGCGTACGTGCACCGGCAGTTGTGGTACTCGGGCTTCCGGCACGTGCAGGAGCCCTCGCCGGGCGAGTTCGAAGCCTTGATGGCCGAGCTGGCGACGTGGCAGCGGCGCAACCGCATGGGCCAGGGCGTGCCGGTGCGCTTCGGGCACAGCTTCCTGCACGTGGTGCCGCCGGCGGATTACTTCGAGGCACACCCGGAGTACTTCGCCGAGCGCGATGGCCGGCGCGTCAGCGACGGGCAGTTGTGCACTACCAACCATGAAGTCATCGATATCTTCGCCGACGCCGCCATCGCCGCGTTCGACGAGAACGAGGACCTGCAGTCGTTCTCGCTGTCGCCGAATGACGGGCATGGCTGGTGCCACTGCGCGAACTGCGAGGTGCTCGATCCGCCGGACGCGCGCGGCACCGAGAGGGGCAAGGCCGACCGGGTGGTGACGTTCGTCAATGCCGTGGCGCGGCGGGTGCAGGAGAGACATCCGGACCGCTGGCTCGCCTTCTACGCCTATGCCGGGTGCGTTGCGCCGCCGACCCATGCAGACCCCGACGACAACGTACTCGTGGTCCTGGCGCACTACGCCCTCGACCACCTGCGGGGCATCGACGATCCGGCATCGCCATGGAACGTGACCTTCAAGGGCTACGTGGACGGCTGGGGAGCCGTGAGCGAGCAGATGTTCATCCGGGAGTACTACTGCCGGTACTGGGCGGCCTGGCCGATGTGGCCCGCGGTGGCGGCGGACATCCCGTACCTGTGGACCCGCAGCTTCAACGGCTTCAACGCCGAGCTCGAGTACCGGGCCGAGGGAGCCGAGATCGGGTGGTATCTGCTGGGGCAACTGTGCTGGGATCCCGAGCAGGACCCGGAGCTGCTGCTGGCGGAGTACCTGCGCGGGCTGTACGGCCCGGCGGCCGAGGACATGCGGGCGTACTTCGAGATCCTGCGCGAAGCGGCGTCCGATCCCCAGTTGCGAGCGCGGGGCGGCCTGGACGAGATCCCGGGGCTGTTCCCGCCGGAGCGCATTGCGCGCGCGCGCCGGCGCCTCGAGGTGGCGCAGGCGAAGGCGGCTACCGAGAGCCAGCGCTTCCAGGTCCAGCGCTCGGTGGACGCGATGGAGATGATGCGGACGTACTACGATCTGTCGGCGAAGGTCAGGGCGGTTGAGGGCACGCCGGACGAGACGACGCGGGCGGCACTCGAGGCGGCCCGGGACGATGCCCTCGCGGTGTTGGCGCGGATCCGGGGCTACGATCCGGCCCGGTACTGGAGCACGCAGCGGGCGACGGGCGGGATGGCGTCGCCGCTCGAGGAGGCCGGGTTCCTGCTCGGGCAGATGGCGCTGGACCCCTGGGATGGGCAGTTCCGCGGCGACAGCTTCGGTCAGAAGGTGCTCAGCCTGGCGCGGATGGTCGCAGCGGACGGCGTGCGCTGGTCCGACAGCGTGGACAACGGCTACATCTATGGGAACGCGACGACCGCGGCGTGGTATGTGCTCTCGGACCAACCCATCACCCGGTGCACGGTGCAGGCACTGACGTATGACAGCGACGAGGCGGCCGGCTGGTTGGAGTGGCGCGTGTCCTTCGACCGCGGCGCAACGTGGGAGACGGTGGAGCGAGTTGACCAGAACACGTGGCGGCGCATCAGTGTGGACCTGACCGCACTCGTGGCCGGTCGTGGGGATTTCGTGCTGGGGGCCTTCTTCGCTCCGGGAGCGAACACGCGAGCGCGGCTGTCGGGCATCTCGATATCGATCGAGTGACGGCGCGCGCACTCATCCCCACCCCAGGCCCGCTGCGCCGCTGGGCCGGCGTCACGGTGCCCCGGCCGAGAGCACGTGGATCGTCCCATCGCCGGTTCCCACGGGGATGCAGGATGGGCTGAGGCGGTGCTGTCCCGGCCGCAGGATCGCGGTCACTGCCGTCGGCAGCCTGTCGCGCCCGGTCAGGCGGCCGCCTGCGTCCACGACGAACACGTTTCCGGATGGGCAGATCGCGAGGATCGAGCCGTCAGGCCGCGGCCACAGCATGCGCGCCTCGTCACCGAGGTAGCAGAACCACAGGTGTGCTCCCGTCGCCCCCTCGAAGGCATGCAGGTAGCCGCCCCGCGAGCCGCAAAGAACCTGTGCCTCCCCCTCATGGTGGCGGATGGCCAGAGCGTCGGGGCTCCCGCCCACATCCACCTTCCACAGTAGTGTTCGGTCCTCGTTGCACGCGAGGAGCTGGTTGCCGGCCGTGTCCCGCGCCACAACGATCTCGCGCTCCCCGTCGCCCGTCAGGTCACACACACGGAGATCGCGGATCTGCTGGCTGTCCATCTGTGAGAGCTCGAGACCGCCGACCGTCTCGCCCTGCGCGTCGTGGATCCTGACGCGCCCCGCCAGCGTCGGCCCGGTCACGCCGCTGAACAGCGCGAACCTGCCCAGGTACGTCGTCGGCGTGAGTGCGATGCAGACGCCCCACTGAACGCCCCGCTTCCAGAGCTGCTCGCCCGAGCCGGTGAATGCGTACAGGCGCCGGTCGCCATTGGACACGAGGATCTCCTGCTCGCCGTCGCCGTCGATGTCCGCCGCCGTGATCTCCCGGATGCGGCTGCGCCGATCGCTCCAGTGCGGCCAGCCGATGTGCACGTAGGGGATGGTGACACTCCACAGCGGCCTGCCCGAGGCGTCGAGGCGAGAGATCGTCCCGTCGTCCTCGCCGACCAGGAGGTGATCACCAAGGAAGTGCAGCGAGAGCACCCACGTGCCTACCTTGCCCCGCCATCGCTGCGCGCCGTCCAGTCCGAATACCGCCACGGCCCCCTCCCGGGTCCCGGCGGCGAAGCAGTCTGAGCCCGTGGCCACCGCCGTGACCTCATCGGGCATGTGGACCTGGCGCCACGGCAGCTCGATCGCGTCCACGTCGGGCTCCAGTGGCAGCGTGCTCACCGGCGTTGCGGCCCTCACGTCCCCCGGCGGGGGGGTGAGCTTCAGCGCATCGTCCACCAGCGCGACGTCCACTTCGCTGCCGTCCGCCGCGTCGGAGATGCGCCAGCCCTGGGAGGTCTGCTCGAGACGGTACCGGCCCTCCTCGCCTTCGGCGGACACGTAGATCAGGCTCGCAAGGTCCACGCGATCACCGGCCTCAACGTCGGCGCGGATTACCTCCTTGCGGTTGGCCGCTCCGGTCATCGCGTCGGCGGCCGGGCCGACGCTGTGCAGGTGCAGGGCCACGTCGCCGTCCGGGCAGATGGCCATGCCGTCCGCCACGGTGACGTCGCCGGGCGAGTTCCACGGGCGGATGTGCCAGTGCCGCTCAACGAACAACTCGCCCTGCCTGCCCGCGCCGGCGCGATCGACCACCAGGGTCCAGGCGCCGCGCTTGCGCAGCAGGTGCCGCTCCCACACCGTGTCGCCGACTCCCACCAGGGCACTGCCCAGCGCATCGAGACCATCGCCCAGCGCCCGCGTGTAGAGGAGGCGCGCGCACACGTGCACGCCGGGCGGGCCCTGCCCGTCCAGTGCGACGAAGACCCCGTTCTGCTGGCGGAGCGTTGAGCACGTCGGCCCGCTGAACCCGTACTCCTCGCTCAACCACGGCACGCCGCCCTCGCGGTACACCGTGATGCAGTTGGCATCCTGGAAGGAGTGTCCACCGTGACCCAGGCCGTCGATCTTGAGGTGGAAGCCATCGGGCCGGTAGCTGTCGCGGATCACGAGCTTGTCGTAGCTCTCCTCCGGCGTCGTGGTCGTGACGAACTCCGTGCCGGCCGTTCGCTGCCGCCCCATCTCATGCCACATGGGGTCCAGGGGCGCGACGTTGGCGCCGAGCAGGTCACTCTTCTCGCCCGGCGTCTCGAAGCCACAGAACGAGCGCAGATTCTCGGCAAGCAGACTGGCGTCACCCATGCCGGCGCAGTGCCGGACGTAGGCCTCGCCGCCCGCGCTTGCCATGAGCGCGAGGTAGCCGGGATCGTCGGCCACGACGGCGCGGGCGCCCAGATAGGCGGTCGGCCCCCCGCCGACCCTGTGTTCGAGGACCGCGCGGTCGGTCGCCTCCCGCAGGGCGCGGCTCCCCAGGTAATCCTGCCTGTCGGCGGCGAGGGCGTACATGAGGGTGCATAGGAGCGATGCGTCGTACTGGTGGTAGCCGCCGTCCTCCGTCGGCTTGGCGGACAGCAGTTGCGGCTCGAAGTAGCGCGCGACGATCTCCATCCACTGCTCGCCCTCGTCGATGCCGTAGCGGCGCCAGAAGTAGCGGCCCAGCCAGTGGCCATCCAACGCCCTGCCCAGACCGTGGTTGCTCCGCAGCCCCCACCCGGCGCCGGCCAGCGCGCGCGGGCCCTCATGGCTGCAGGCGAGGATGAGGAACTTCTCGTCGATGTCGCGCCGGGCGTCGGCGGTGAAGAAGGGGTGGTCCGCCAGGAGGTCCCACGGCAGCAGCACGGCGTCGATCAGGCTGTGGATCTGGGATTTCGACTCCTGCGTGCGGTTGAGCACATCGTGCTCGAAGAAGTACAGAAGCTCCCGCCGGAACGGCTCCAGATACGCCTCGTCGCCGGTGCGCAGGTAGCCCATGCCGGCCCTGCCGATCCGCCAGAGATAGCCCCAGCTACCGAGCGAGCCGCTGCGTTGCCACTCGGCGTCATCCGTCAGGAACTCGGCGCTCCACGCCTCGATGGCGTCCGCGTGCTCGCCGAGCTTCACGTCGTTGACGTAGCCCAGCTTCGGCCCCCGCGCCGCAACGATGGCCTCGGCCCGCGCCGCGGCGCCGGCGATGTCCTCGGTGTCGCTGCCGCCGATCATCAGCACATGCGCGCCGGTCCCGAATGGGTCGCGGATCGTCCGGACGACGTGGCCCCCCCGCCCCGGCCAGGCGCAGTCGGTGAAGTCGTAGCCCTCGAAGTACAGCTTCCTCGCCGCAGCGCCGGTCATCAGGTTGCCCATCACCAGGAGCGGCCCGCTGCCCAGCAACGCCGGATCGGTCGAGGCGTCCACGACGCGAGGTCGGCGCCCGGCCCGGCGCTCAACCGCGACCGCCAGACCCTCAGCGGCGGCGCGGAGAGCGGCGGTCTGCGGGCACACGATCGTGCATTCGTCCGACGCGAGGTCGAGCTCCAGCGAGGGCAGAGGTGTCAAAGGCATGCTCTCCTCGGCCGGTCGGATGGCGCGGCCCACGTACCGCACGGATATGTCGTCGAACCAGGCGGTGCCGGTGTGCTCAGGCGAGCCGTCCGCCGGGTTCAGGATCAGTGAACAGCGGACCGTCTCCGGCCCGGTGGTGAAGGTGTGCACCGTCCGTGCCCACCGGCCCAGCCTGCTCTCACCGTGGTAGGGGAAGCGCCAGGCGACGAGGCGCCCGCCGTCGTGGATCGCCGGCTGTCCGTCCTCTAACCGCTGCAGGATGCACAGGCCGGCGTGTTCGGCGTCCTCCGACCAGCACCAGAAGGTGACCTCATAGCGCGAGTCCGGCGCGACCGGGAAGGCGCGGCTCGTCGTGAAGTACCGGCCGGGGTCGGCGTCGGCGATCATCAGGCTTGCGCCGCCGGCGTGGCTGCGCGCGGTGTCGATGGCCCCCACGCCGACCGGCTCCCACGCCTCGCGCCCTGTCTCGAACGCCTCGGTCAGCACGGGCCCATCCTCCGCGCCGGCCTCAACGCACGCCGCCACCAGGAGCCCGGCTGAGAGAAGCGCCGCGACTGCGGGTGGCAAGCTGGCTCTCATGTCTCCTGCCTCTCCGGCCGACCTGAGTCGAGCTCAGCGGATGCTGCCGTATGGCACGCTCTCGTCCATCACGATCTGCTCGCAGTCAGTGGCAGGGCGCCGGTCGCAGTCGAGCCCCGGGCATCACGCCGCGGCACGTCAGAACTCGCCGCGCGCGCGCCAGTCGCCCGCCGGCAGCGCCAGCCGCAGGAGCCCGTCGGCGTACTCGAACGCGTCCTGATGCTGATCATCGACCCACAGGCGCGAGGGCCTCGCGGGCAGCCGGACCTCCACGGTGCCGTCCGTGGACAGAGACCCGACCACCTCAAAGCGACTGGGGCCGCTGTCGTCGCCATCCAGTGTGACGCCGACACTGCCCGTGGCGCTGAGCCGGGCGAGGGTCTGGCCGTCGAAGGACAGCTCGGTGCCCGCCTGGAGCGCGTACTCCAGCGGGACGGCCCCCTCCGGGCCGCGCACCCACGCGGCTCGGCCGCGGACGGCACAGCCCGCCACCTCTCCGTAGCCGCTCTCGCTCTCGACGAAGATCGCTCTGTCGGTGACCTCGCCGCGCTCGCTCACCACGCCCAGGCAGTTCGTCCCCTCCGCGCGCCTGAGCGCCACGAGCGGCTCGGCTGCACCGGCGCGCACGGGCTGCAGGAAGACGAGGAAGCGCTGGTGGCCGGTCGGCTCGGGCGCGTGCAGCGAGAAGTAGCGCGTCCTGTCCTGCTCCAGGGGCGCGGGCGTGGTCAGGATGTCGATCCGCGCGTCGGTCGGGAACAGCGGCGTCGCGTGCACGATGGCCTTCTCACCTCGGACCACCATCCTTCCCGCGCTCGCCAGAGGATCGTCCTCGACGCTGATCGGGCGCCTGGCGTGCAGCAGCCACTTGTAGAGCAGTGGCTCGGCGGCCGCCTCGAGCTCGTCGTAGACGAGCACGGCGTCCGGCTTGATGAACATAATGTCGCGGCGGAAGTGTCTCAGCACCGGCTCATCGCGCGTATAGGCCGCGGCCGCCTCGCCGCTGGCGTAGTCACAGGCGTCGGTGAACAGCGCATCCGTGAGCCGACCCCGAGGCGTGATGCCCTCGCCGGGCTCGGCCAGCCACTGGGCCCCGTACTGGCGTCCGGTCTGGTCGCCCCACACGGCCGGCTGCGTGTGCTCGCCGGGCAGGATCGTGTTCTGCGCCTGCGTACCCTGGAACCACGCGTACAGGTCATACTGCTTCTGCGTCAGCTCACTCTCGCCCGATGGCGGCGTGGGTAGGTCCGGCAGTATGTCCTCGCCGAACGCACTTAGCAGGAAGGCGTGGTTGTTGCCGTGGTCCTTCCCCATCTCCGGGCCCGACCTGAAGAACACGCGTACTGCGTCCGGTGACCAGTCACTGCGCATCTTCACCCACCCGAGGTCGCGGAAGGCCACGGACGGCTGTCCCGCCTCCGGCCGCTGTGGGATCACCTCGGGGTCATAGAACAGGAACTCGAAGACCGACGGATACCAGGGCCCGCCCCCCGGCCTCCAGCCAAAGGGGTAGTCCTGGTTCTTGTAGTCGGGCATGTGCTTCTTGACCGTTCCATCGATGTACCAGATGATGCCGCGCGTCTCGTGGGTGGCATCCCACGTGCGCAGGTAGAAATAGGACGAGTCGTTGTCGGCCTTGCGCAGCTCGAACTCGATGGCGCCGCGCCGCAACGGAGACAGGGAGAACGACAGAATCCCCGCCTGATCGTCGGTGGCGTCGGTGAAGCGCAGGGTCGGCTCGTCGCCGGCGATGATGTCCGCAACTGCGCCTTCCGGGGGCTGGATGTCGATGCCTTCGCCCGCCTCAAGCCGGCCCGTGGGCAGATCGGACAGTGCCAGGACCGTCTCCGCCGGCTCGGCGGAGAGGTCGAGGACGCGCAGGCCGCGGATGTCCACCACGCAGTCCGTGCGCCAGTGGCCCATGAACGCGAGGCGGTCGATGCTCTCGAACTCGCGGTCCAGCATGGGCATGTCCTCGCGCAGTTCCCCGTCGATCGTGGTCCGGAAGTGCTGGGTGTCCGCGTCCCACTCCAGGCGCACGCTGTACCATGTGTCCGCCTCGTACGG
>JALGUI010000823.1 GCA_029820915.1 Candidatus Zipacnadia bacterium
GACGACCAACAGCTCGATAAGCGTGAATGCGGCTCGTCTCTTGAACACCTCGAGCACCTCCGTAAGACTCGTCGTTCTGTGCTTCCGGCTCGCAACTCACACCTCGTGTTCGCCGTCCCCGCGCAGTCACCTGCTTCCCGCGTCAGCTGTTTTCCGGCAATACGGCGGCCGAGCCGGCCACGCCTCACAACTCGGCCGCCAGCGCATTGTTGAGCTCGGTGACCTCCGGGATGGCCCCGTCCGCGTCGATGGTGACCACGGCCTCCCCGGCGACCCCGGCCGGGAGGTCGAGGCTCACCTCGGCGGTCCTGGGCAGGAAGTCGCCGGGTGCGGCGATGGCGGGCACCTGCGCCTCGGCAATCATCTCCCCGGCGACCCCGGCCGGGAGGTCGAGGCTCACCTCGGCGGTCCTGGGCAGGAAGTCGCCGGGTGCGGCGATGGCGGGCACCTGCGCCTCGGCAATCATCTGGCCGCCCACCGCGACCGTCGCGCGGCAAGCCGGCGCGTCCAGCGCGCCGATGTTGTGCACGATGACCGTCAGCCGGCCGTCCTGCACCGCCACCCCCTCGATGGCCGACAGCGCCAGGTCGGCGCGCTCGGGCGACCAGTCGCCCGCCTCAATCAGCGCCAACTCGATCTCCGCCGACCCCTGCGCCGGCAGGTCGATGGGCACGGGCATCCCGCGCTCCAGGACCATCTCGCGCTGCACGCCCGTCCCGCCCTGCGGCCGCACGGTGACCCGATAGGTCCCGGGCGCCATCGCCCAGATGCGCATGCCGACTCTCCGCGCCTCGCCGAAGTTCCAGGCGGTGACGACCAGCCGCTCGTCGGTCCGCTCGCGCACCAGCGCGGCGAAGTCGTAGCCCGCGTCCCAGCTCACCGCGACGGTCGGCCACGGCGCGCTGCCCCGCCCGTCCAGGGCATTCCCACCGCAGTACATCCAGGGCAGCACGTAGCGCGCCCACGGGTAGACGCGGTCCTTGTGCGGGTCGATCTCGGTGTAGATGCGCCGCGCGCGCCGGTTGTTGCGCCAGGCATGATAGCAGGTGGCCTCCAGGTAGCCAAGGTCGCCGGTGATCAGCCCGCCGAGCACGCCGGGCAGCTCGTCGTAGTAGAGGCCGCGCTGGAAGAACGAGTCGTCGCGGATGCGCTGCAGGCGCTCGTCCGCGGTGGCCAGCAGCAGCTCGTCCCACTCGCCGGGCCCCAGCGCCCGCCGCAGATCCGCCGCCGCCATGTTCAGCACCTGCGGCCAGCGCTGGTGCTCACGCTCGAGGTACCCCGCGAGCGGCTGCACGAAGGTCTCGTCCCCGGTGAGCTGGTACGCCGCGTTCATCATCATGGTCAGCTCGGCAAGGTACACCTCCCGCGCCGGGCCGATCTCGTGGGTCTCGAAGCCCACCCAGGCGGGGATCTCCCCCGCGGGCTTGTCCGGCGCCTCGGCCATCGCGTCCTCGACCCACGCGCCGATCCACTCGGTCAGGTGGGTACTCGCGGTCGGGTGGTGGCAGTACCACGCGAGGTACATCGAGGCCATCATCGCCGTGGCGTTGAGGCCGACGTCGCGGCCGAAGTGCCCTTCGGTCTTCATCCTGTCGGCGGTGAAGAAGTTGCTCCGGAAGTGCCGGTGGCCAGGACCGGTGATTCCCGTCCAGTACTCGACGTTCGACGCGGTCTCCATGAGCCGCTCGATGTGCAGCGGGTCGCCGTAGCGTACCAGGGCCATGGTCGGCTCGAGGTAGCTCGCCTCCTCGGCGCTGTGCACGATGTCGGTCCACGGCTCGCTCCACCCGTGTACCATCCGCCCGGAGTTCCAGTGCGCGGCCAGGTACCAGCTTCTCGTCGCCGGTCAGCAGCCACAGGAAGGAGTACTCGTTGAAGAGCTTGGTGTCATCGTTCCACATGTCGGCGCGCCCGACCACGTACCCGGTCTCGTCTTGCCGCCGGTCGATCCACCAGTGGATGACATCCCGCGCCTCCAGCATCGCCTCGCGGGCGTAGCGCGCCACCGCCGGGAAGTCCTCCGGGCCGCGCGGCTCCCGCGCGAACTCCGGCCACGGCCGGATGCGCGCCCAGTGCAGCATGTCCAGCGCCGGCGCGTTGTCCGGGTCGAAGCTCAGGATGCGGAACAGCCCGCGGGTGAGCGCGTTGTCCACGTCAATCCCGCGGCTGTAGTAGACGAAGTTCAGCCCCATGCGCGAGGTGAACTCCTCGTTGAGCAGGCGCAGGTAGTCGGCCGCGAAG